>CAZZLV010000236.1:0-4201 GCA_964655155.1 uncultured Bdellovibrionales bacterium | reverse complement strand
CTTGCAAATTCCGAAGCGCAGCGGAGGAATTTGGAGCCTACAGTTTGTGTGGGCAATATGGGTCCCACGCAAACTGTAGGCGATGAGGAAAAAGGCCATGGATGGCCTTTTTCCGACCATTTTTCAGGGCAAGCGCAGCGAGCTTCGTGAAAAATACGGATTAGAGCTGATAAATCTGCACTTAGTATCTGAATTAGTGATGATCAGGTGCGCCCTTGCCAGGAAGGAGAGCCACGGACTGCACTATACGTTGGACTATCAACAGACCAGAAAGGTCGCGGAGGATACGTTTTTGAGAGGCGATCGAGCTTAAGATCACATCTTCCAGACAAAGATCTCTTTCGAGCCGTCACGTTGAAGAGCTTTTTGCATCTTTTGCATATCTATAACGCGCCTAATCTTTTCTTCAAATGGCAGTGCTATCAACTCACGCCGAAGAGCGAGTTTGGCTTCGAGAAAGCTTTCAGGCGGGCCACCGTCTACGGGAATGATATCTCGTTTTTTATCTTCTGCCATTTTTCCTCTAAACCGAATCGGGAGACTATTTCCTCGAATAAAGCTCGATCAAAAAGATTTGGGAATTTACCTAGTTCTTCAAGTCTAGCTTTATCCTTAGCTCTCCCAGTTTGAATCATAATCGCCATTAAATATTCCAGTGCAGGAATACGACAATTCAGTCCATCGAAAGAGACGGTCTTAGCCGTTTTTACTGATTCCTCTACCAGTTTGTTATAAGGCACCAGAAATTGCACTGGTATTCCCTCGATTAACAGGTATTCCTGCTTGGGAATAGCACCTTTGGACTCAAGAAATGAGAATAAGGGTGATAAATTAACTAAAACGCCTTGCTGGTCGGTAAGCACTACGAAAACATCAATATCCACGGTCTGAAAAGGTTCAAAATAATGGATTAGTGCGGTAGCTCCACCAATCGCATAATTATCGATCAGTCCCGACTTGTGCATCTCCTCTAATAACTTTAGCAGCTCATGCATCCAGTTAGTATATCGCTTACAAAGATCGCAGGCTAGGGGCTGATTTCGTGGCTAGCCCGTATTTTTCACGAAGCTTGATGGGTACGTGTATCTTGAACACAAGTAGGCCCCCTAAAGGCCGCGCGTTTCGACCCTATTCTGATGAGTCTGCGCGGAGCCCTCAGCGGCATTCGGTCACTTTCTGTAACTCCCTTCAGGCTCTAACTCCGCATATAGCGGCGCATGATCTGAGAGCCTACCCCAGGGGTCTCCCACAAGCGCTCGACCACCTACCATCGAAAGCCCTCTCGCATAGACCCGATCAAGTTTAAAGAGCGGATAGCGCATCGGAAACGTAGCCGCATAGGTACCTGTGTAATCGCGAAAAACCTCTTTTATGCCGAGCTCTCTCACGAGCAGGCCCGAAGCTTGCTGCTGCCAATCATTAAAGTCACCAGCCAAAATCAGCGGCTCGGTCTGACCAATACTGCTCACAACTCGCTGACAGATGCGCTTTAGCTGCTCCTGACGACCGCGACGAAATAGGTTTAGGTGAACGCATACACAGTGCACCGGTAAAGAGATTCCGGGCACCTCGATCTGCGCGTGCAGTAGCGCGCGGCACTCTAGCGGATTGGTCGAGATATCTATGTTCTCAAATTTACGGATAGGGAAGCGACTCAAGATTGCATTTCCCTGATGCCCATGATCAAACACCGAAGTTTCTCCGTAACACACGTGTGGCCAGCGTTCTTCGGCAAGATAGTGGCTCTGTGGCAGAGCGGGCCACAATTCGATCCTTTTGGCATATCCATCATGCTGCCCAATTACTTCTTGAAGAAAGACGATATCGGGCGAGATATCAGCGATAGCGCTCCTAATCGTTGGCAGGGTAAAAGAGACGTTGCCAAGGCCAAAACCCTTGTGAATGTTATATGATAGGATCTTCAGCTTATCTTGTTCTGACTTCATTTGAGACGATCGATATCACAAAACCCAACGCATCCACAGCAGCATACGCCCAAGCAGGCGCTCAATCCACGGCCGCCCGCTCCAGGTCTCAATCGCAATCTGACGCGAAGAGCTACAATCAGATTGAAACTGCTGCTCAAGCGACCGACTAGCCTCTGCAGATGCTAAGACGATATCAGCCTCAAGATCATGAAGCAGGCTGCGGTGATTCAAATTACTTGAACCGACTAAACCCCAGTCATCGATCAGCATGGTCTTTGCGTGCATCATGCCACCAGTATACTCGAAAATTCGCACCCCCGCTTGTAATAAACCGACATGAAATGCTGCTGCCACCCAAGGCATAAAGAAGATATCAGAGACAGCAGGCACAACGATTCGCACATCTACCCCACTCTCAGCCGCCACCCGTAGGGCTCGCACCAAGCTTGCGTCCGGCACAAAGTAGGCATTCTCGATCCAGATGCGGCGCTGCGAACCGATGATACGAACCAAGAGATCTAGATAATTCTCTCGCCGTTGAGTACGTCGCACATTTAGCCGCACCAGACTTCCCGATGCTAGTGCCCGGCGCAGCCGCCGTGCTGCTGCTAGCGTTCCACGACGCCTGCTCCAGAGCTCCTGGAAGCTCGCCTCAAGCACAGCCACCTCATCACCGAGCACTTCAGCACCACAATCCCGCCAAGCTGTGCTACCCACCAGTGATGCACAGTGATATTCGACCACGTTCATGCTTCCGACAAATGCCCGATGAGCATCTACAATACAGACCTTGCGATGATTTCGGTTGTTCATGCGCTGCAGCGCTCTGAAGAATGAGATCCGTCGCTGCCCCGCTCTGCGCCTAAGCTGCCACCGCGTCCAGGGCAGCTCGTGAAAGACTTTGAGCTCTATTCCTAATTGATTGCAGAGCTGCCTAACCTGATAAATCCATGTGCCTGATCCGATGCCATCAACGATTAAACGAACCCGCACACCGCGCCTCACCGCCTCACCAAGCCACCCTACTAGCTGCTGCCCCAAGCGATCCAAGGCGAAGATATACATCTCTATGTTAATAACTTGCTGAGCCTGTTCAATAGCCCGCTTAATAGCTGCAAAAAACTGATCGCCTGAATGGTAAAGCGCTATAAATTCCCACTTAGCTCGTTGTGGAGGAGTTTCACTGGGTGCCGAGTATACTGTTGTATCTAACGACACCTGACCTCCTTTGCTCCATGAATAACCTGTTGATTTCAGGTATCCACTCTATTACCACTGCAAACTAATCGCTAAAAGTTCCGTAGTTTCAATACTATAAACTATGGCAAGCTGCTTGCAATAGCGCTCTGCATGAAAACGAAATGCGAATCCCAGAGCGCCCTTAGTCTTACAAATAAGAAAGCTTTGAGCTTCGTATTAAGCGCTTGCTTACGCAATGAGGTACACGTGTTACCAAAAGGCAGAAGCAGTACCGCGGCTAGCGAAGACTACTGTATAGGTCTGGTGCTGATAAACATCAGTCAGGTAGAATCCAGCCAATGTGGCGCGAACATTAACCACAGGGAATGTTACTCGGTACGGATAAATCGTAATAACTCTCCTACAGAGAGCCACGAGCTGATGGACTGAGGGATATTTCATATTTAAGTCGACTGCGGAAGGGTCAGAAGACGATAGTAAAAGGGAGAACGGAGAAATGGAATCAAACATCATCGAAAGATTGTTCGCATCATTTACCGAGCTTGAGGCCGCTATTTCAAAGGCGCGTGACACATTTAAAAGTCGACCAACAGTTCCAGATGCTGTTTTACGGAGACTGGAGTCTTACGACACGATTTTAGCAAAACAGCGCGCTCTCGCTGTTTCTCTCTGCGAGGCCATCTCGCGTAAAAACTGGGATGAAGTCAATAGAAATGTAGGGTTAATTAACGGGCTCTCAGCGATGATCCGTGATGACGCCAAAGCAATCCTAGCAGCAGTTGCAACCACAGAGGAACACGAGCAGATTCATTTAGATGACAACGACAACTTCTGCTAACTCGGCCCTTCTCCCTTGCCCCACAGCCTCACGTCAGGCTGTGGGATTATTTGAACGTACTGGCTCTGCGGTTTTGGAGTTGGTGTTAATCTTTACGCAACTACTCAGCACGTGCATCGACTGTAGCGTTAGCCCCTATTAAGGGGCGGCTTTGCGGAGCAAAGCGGGGTGGAGACATTAACTACTCACCCAAAATACTGCATCCCCGATCAGGGGATGACAGGAAAGAATGAAC
>CAZZLV010000235.1:0-4226 GCA_964655155.1 uncultured Bdellovibrionales bacterium | reverse complement strand
TAAAATCACTTTGTCTTTTGAATTTTCGGTGCTCACCCTGACGGTGCCAGGGTTTAAGCTTCTGACCAGTTCAAAATACCTCGTGCTGTTAGCCATCTGCACCATTTTCATCCGGCTTAACTGCCGAATTTAGGTTGAAAGAAAGGTCTCTTAAAAGGTATACACAGAACCTTGTGGGATCCCTTTTGATAAGTCACATCACCAAGAGCTTCGGTACTACTAAGGTTATCTCAGATATCGCTTTTGAGGTAGGCGTTGGTGCCTTCTTCTCGCTACTTGGACCCTCGGGGTGTGGAAAGTCAACTCTACTTAGGATTATAGCTGGCCTAGAAGAGGCCGATTCCGGCTCGATATCACTTGCCGGTAGGTCCATTGACCACGTTCCACCACAGAAACGTGGTATCGGCATGGTTTTTCAGCAGTACGCCTTATGGCCGCACATGACGATAGCTCAGAACGTGCGCTTTGGACTTGAAACTCAAGATTTAACTAACAAAGAGCGCGACCGGCGTATGCTGAGCGCGCTCGATCGGGTTCAGATGACAGAATTTAAAGGGCGCTATCCGCACCAGATCTCTGGTGGGCAACAGCAGAGGGTTGCCCTAGCTAGAGCCCTAGCTATGCAGCCGAAGATTATCTTACTCGATGAACCGCTATCTAATCTTGACGCCCGCCTGCGTGGTGAGATCAGAGAAGAGCTAGCTCAGCTGCATCTGCAATTAGGCACAACGATGATCTATGTAACTCACGATCAGGAGGATGCGCTAGCACTATCTACACAAATGGCTGTTATGAATTGCGGATCGATTGAGCAGATCGGCACACCACAAGAGCTCTATCAAAATCCCGCATCGCTTTTCTCTGCCCGTTTTATTGGCGATGCTAATCTCCTATCCTGCACAATCATCGAGCAGCGATCTCCTTATTTAGCGAGTGTATCCCTCGATCTGGTGCCCAACACAATTTTTCCGGTACGCATTCAGAGCTGGCCTACTTCCACGTCAGACAATAGAAGATCCATTAGGGGCTTTTTATGCATTCGGCCCTCTGCGCTAATAGTGAGGGCTTCATCAAGTGCCTCTACGCGGGACACCAAACTGGATGGATTGTCCGTTTTGGATTCAGAATTTAATTCACTACATGCCACAGTAGTGCGATCAAGCTACCGAGGCTCAGACTATAACATCGAAGCAACCACTTCAAACAACATGCTCTTAAGGGGCTCATGCCGAGCATCGGTCAGCACCTCGATTCTTCCTGCTGGAACGGCCGTGACTCTCTCCTGGAGGGTTGAAGATGGAGCTTTTATCCCTGCCGCGGATCGACAATAAAGCAACTTTCGTCTTGATTTTCCGATAAACAAGCGAGTCATAGCTTTTTCAAAATAAATTCCGCAATTAAGGATAACGAAAATGGTGCAGGTGGCTAAAAGCACCAAGGATTTTGCACTTTTCTTAAGGCTTGAACCCTGACGGTGCCAGGGCTGCGCCTCCGAAAAGTTCAAAATACTTCGTGCTTTTAGCCATCTGCACCATTTTCATACTCCTTAACTGCCCAATTTAGGCTAAATGAATGCAAGCAAGCGCAAAGCCGCTTAAGCTTAGAGGTAAATCTAATATGCCAACTACCCAGTACTCGCGACTTTCATCGCTTCATCTCAGTGACCAAGGAGCTAGCTTAACACACCTAGCACTGCTGGCCCCAAAGAATCCAAGACCTGCATCAGTCGCCGTAGATAATCGTCTCTCTGTCGCTTTTGGTCAACGCACCTTCGACTCGGAGGGGCTTGAGAAGATCGGTCCATACTTCTCTCGCAGCATCTCTTGGCCCAAGCTTGGTAGTAGCGGAGTGACTATCGGTCGAGGCTACGATATGGGATTTAGAGCTCCCCAGCAGGTGATTCGAGAGCTGACGGTTGCTGGTATGTCGGAGGGCGACGCAGGCTTCCTGGCGCGTGGTGCAGGCAAAAGAGGCGTTGCTGCAGCTCAATTTGTTGCTGCACATAGAGCTCAGGCACCAGTGATGTCGCTTGAGGTACAAAAGGCGCTCTTTGAGCGGATTACGACGCCGCAGATGATCGGCGACATACGCCGGATATTTAATAAACCCGACACTGTGGCCGCGTATGGGCGCGCCAATTGGGATGCCCTATCGCCAACTGCACAGGAGATCGTCTTTGATCTAAGATATCGCGGTGATTATACACCTAGGACTCGACAAGTAATACAACCTGCGCTCGCTGCTCGCGACTACGATAAGCTAAAGGCGATTATGAACGACACTGCATATTGGGCATCTCTCGGAGTGCCAGCAGCGCGCATCAAAGAACGTCAAAATATGGCGCTAGAGCTGTAATCCCTTGAGGAACTAAAGCGTAACGCAACTGCCGAATTTAAGATTCTTTCTCGTCATCCCCTGATCGAGGATGCTGAATCTCTCCTGAGTAGTTACCTACTTTTTACCTGGCCATGTATCGTAAGCTCTGTCTAGCTTAGCTGCCAGAATATAGTCGTTCTCGCTCAAGCCATTTACGGTGTGTGTCCACAACTCAACTACCACTTTACGGAATAATAGATGCACATCAGGGTGGTGATCTTCACTGTCGGCTAGCGCCCCAATCAGCGGAACCCACCGGGCTCCATCCATATAGGTCTTAAACTTGTACTCTCGTGATATCTTAGTGCCATCAACCACCCTCCATTCGGGTACCTGTCTACCGAGCTCGACCATTTCATCAGGTGATAGTGATAAGGCGCCTTTTGGAAGCGCCATACACCGCTTATTAAGTAAAGAATCCATTTCGTGCATCTCTCTTTATTGTTCGCTTAGTTTCCTCTTTTCTTTTTATTCTAAAAAGAGCAGTTAAGGTGGACTAAAATGGTGCAGGTGGTTAAAAGAACGATGGATTTTGAACTTTTCGGAGGCTTAAACCCTGGCACCGTCAGGGTGAGCACCGAAAATTCAAAAGCCGAAGTTATTTTAACCAGATGCGCCATTTTAGGGCCCGCAACTGCTTTTTTTTGGTTTATGTACGCACTAGCCCGTGTTTTTTACTAAGCTCTCCGCGCTCGCCGTGAAAAATCCAGATTCCTCCGCTGCGCTTCGGAATTAGCAAGTGCTTCCTTGCACTTGCTCGCCCGAATATTGCACTTTCTTGCAATATTCGTGCTAGAGAGAGACGCTTTAGCGCACAGACGCTCTATGGCGCTCCAAGACCCCTGAGATATACGATCAGGTCTACGACGTTATTTTAATTTAGTTTTAGTCTTCGGAAAATCCCTCCAATACTCCCCGGAGCCGCGTCTTAGCACTCGATCGCTATCGACAAGCTCAAATGGAGAGAGCATGGTGTTCTCTCTAGCCCTCTTGTAAAGTGGCAAGAATGGCCGTTCTACACACTCCTTAAAGAGCGCTTCGAAACTATCAATCGTGAAATAAGTTGCTTGAAAGTCATCTATATAGTAGCCGGTTCTGATTACGCGCTCGAGATCAAACTGCAGGATATTCGCAGAGAGATCGTTCATTACATACTTGGCCTCGCCAAATGAGGACATAATTCCAGCGCCATAAACCTTATAATCACCGGCATTTTTAACTAGTCCAAATTCAATCGTATACCAATTCAGCCGCGCAAGATACTTTACCCCTTTGCTATCCATCGCACGGAGTCCGCCCTTGCCGTACGCTTGCATGTATTCACTGTAAGGCGAGTTGCTGAGCAACGGCACATGCCCGAATACATCGTGAAAGATATCAGGCTCTTCAAGGTAATCGAGCTGCTCTGGTGTTCTAATAAAGGTCCCTGCCGGGAACTGCCGATTCGCAAGCATAGAGAAAAAAGGTCTTGATGCGATCAAACCCGGCACTGGCACCACCTCCCACCCGGTTGCCGCCCTTAAGTGCTTATTCATCTTATCAAAATCCGGAACTTCATCGGCTGAGAGTTTGAGAGTCTTAATTCCCTCAAGATACTCATCGCAGATCTTGCCCTTTAGGGTTTCTAGCTGCCTATTAAAAAGAATGCCCCAGGTGTTGTGATCCTGCTTGGTGTAGGCGGCCCAGTTCTGGTCGATTATGCACTCCTCTACGGTCTTAGCATCAAGAATCGCGTGGCCCTTATCATCTTCCATATCAGTCGCCCTCGATCAATCTAGTGTAACTACTCATCCTGAATTCAGCAGTTGCGGGCCCGAAAACGGCGCATCTGGCTAAAATCACTGCGGCTT
>CAZZLV010000234.1:0-4256 GCA_964655155.1 uncultured Bdellovibrionales bacterium | reverse complement strand
GGTGAGCACCGAAAATTCAAAAGACGAAGTGATTTTAGCCAGATGCGCCGTTTTCTGGCCCGCAACTGTCGAATTTAGGTTTAAGTAACTAGGCCGCTGCCTCGGGCGCTAAGGGCTGGAGCATTGCTGGCGTTATCGCCAGCAACGGCTTAAATTGGTACCACAGCCAGACGTTATCTAGCCCCTTGAGTGCCGCTGCAGTCTTACCGGTAGAGAAGGTCAGGAAAAGCGCTCGCGGTGCACCATCACTTGATGACAATCCTCCCACCACACCACTGCCATCAGGGTTGAGAGCAACTGAGGTTAAGGCATTCGCAACCGGAAACCCGGTCTTGGTCTTAATCGAGAAAGCCACTGGGTGAAAGCCTCGAAACTTATAGGTTCGATCTTCCACCTCAAGCTCCACTTTGATTGAGTAGTCAGCAACACTCACACTTCTAATGGCTATACTAGCTGCTGGAGTAGCGTTCAGCTGCCGACTTAGGTTAGATCCCATACAGAGGAGGGCAATTAGGCACATAACAATACCGGCCTTCGGTCGAAGATAGCGCGGCAACTGCTTGCCTCCCTGCCGCTGAATAGTAGCCAGACGCTCCTGCCGATACGGCGTCAGTCCTGCCCCACGCCACTCACTATCACCAACCACCGTCAACGCGTACCCTAAGGCCGTATAGGTGCTTAGTATCCAGAACACGCACTCTGCTGAGGCTGCCATCGTCAACCAGAGAGTTGAGCGCCCGTCAGGGCTAGGCATCGTAAGCAGCGCAGTGAGGAGCATCGTTAATCCACACGGTACAATAAGCGAGCGCAGCGCCGCCATTCCGTTCTCTCTGCTGATGCGCACCGCATAGGCCAGCGCAGGACTTACCGGGAGCCCTAAGATCCCAACAACTGCAAAGTAGAAGTAGACTCGCAGACACCAAACTATACCGAACACTCCAAGCACTACAAACAGCAGGGAACTGGCGCTAGAGCCCGAGTTCGCAGCGACTCCAAGTAAAGGCAGTGCAAGCAGCACCGAAGAGGCGATACTTACCACAGCGATTCGCGCCGCAAGTCGCACCGGGTTCAGTACTGGCGCCTGAGCACTCTGAAGCCGTCGCCGCCAGCGCAACACTATCCAGGTTACAACAGCTATCTGCATTAGGCGATCAAACCCGACCACTGCTGTCCAACTTGAATATCCAAGTGCCTCCAGCAGCAGATCGAATCCAGCTGAGAGCGCCAAAATTATACAGAGCGGAAAAAGAATAAATCTGTCGTTCCACAGCAAACCGGCTGCCAAACTAAACGGTTCTACTGGAGATCTCGCCCCTAGCCCCTGACCTGTATTATTTTCGGAGTTCTGCTCGCCGCCGACTATTGTACCCAAGGGAGCTCGCTTTCAAGATTCTTGAGCACATCGCGCAGATCTACACCTGCGGGGGCTATAACTACCCCGCCATCGACCTGGCGAGCTATCTTACCGAGAAATTTCTCCTGATCGCTTTCAGATGCGCCGAGCCTAACCTTTTTAACTCGATCTGCTCCAAGAAGGTCGAGGTCATCCTCAAGGAGATCCTTATCATGCGATAGGATCACCAGCCTATGTCCATTTATGCAGACGGAGGCAGGTCGCTTTCCAGTGTAAGGGACGAAGAAATTATCCATACGAATACCTTCTGCTGATCTAACCATAGCCAGCGATAATTTCAAGCTCACTCGCTATACTTACCTTTTGTGGTAACACCTTCCACTAGGTCAGAGCGCTCAAACTCAGAGATAAATGTGCGACACTCGGGAGAATCGATTTGAGCTAAACAATCACGCTTGCGATTCTCACAAAAGGCTCGCTGCGACTTAGTCTCAGCACGTACCGCCTTATTGTTCGAGTTACTAGCGAGCACTGACATAGTCTTGTCCACTTCAATCAGGCAATTCATAAACGCCCGTGAAAGATCAGCCTGTGAAAAGACCCTTGTCTTAGCTGGGTTGCCTGAGAGGCTAGTGTTAGGTGAACTAACCTGCTCACTCTCTGCTGCCAGGCGTGGCAACGGCAGACCGAACAGAACTAAAACTAGGGCCGCGATAGCTGTGGCTCTGCCAGCACGGGATACCCTTTCTACAACGCCGTCAGCTTCACGAGAAACTCGATTCTGCATATAGGTTACCCCCTGAGTACCATTATCCTAAATTCGGCAGTTGCTGGTCTGAAAATGGCGCATCTGTCTAAAATCACTTTGTCTTTTGAATTTTCGGTGCTCACCCTGACGGTGCCAGGGTTGCGCCTCCGAAAAGTTCAAAATACTTCGTGCTTTTAGCCATCTGCACCATTTGCATCCTCCTTAATTGCCGAATTTAGGATTATTCTATGAGCCAACGCGCTCAGCAATAAGGTCTATGTACTTTATCTGTGAGGGAAACTTAGTGCGCAGCGCTTCGAGAGAGCGCTTAAGCGCCTGCTGATCCTCAGGTGTTGTGGCTATTAATGAATAGGCAGATAGCGCCTCAACTGCCAGAAACTCACCTCCATCTGCGAGTGCCTTTAACTGCTCTTTCGCTAGCGCCTGATGCGCTACAGATTGCGCCAAAGACTTTAGCAATCCGATCTTCACCGTCTCGGCGATGTAGCGCTTGGTTGAGCGCGCATCATCGATCGATTGCCAGTCAGGTGCAGCCTTCAACGCCCCCTCAACAGCACCATAATCTTCAAAGCGCCCTGCGAGCAGTCCGCGATAGAGCATTGCATAACTGTCAAAAGGTGGAGGCGAATCGAGGGAATCGATCATTAATGAAAGCTTGGTACGAATCTCATTGATCTCCTTGGTGGCCGCCTCAAGCGATTCCGCAACTTTTTTTTTGGTCGCATCATCCTTAGCATTCTGCTGCTCATCTTGGAGCTTCTTGAGTGCCCCCTGTTTTTCAACGATACCGCGGTAGCTCTCCTGAATATCAGCTAGGATAGTTGTGGCTCGTGCGCGCTTTTCAAGCGCTGTAGTGGTGAAAATATTGTACCCGACTATCGCCGCACCAACAGCAACAAGGGTTACCAGAAGCGACTTCCAATTCTGCGCGACAAACCGCACGAAAGCGTCGTTCTTAGCTGCATCACCGATCGCTGGATCCTCAAAGATGCTTCGACCTGTTGAAGCTCTAGCTTGATTATGGGGCTGCTCTGGTATCGGTGCTGAAGTCATAGTGGCTATATATATGCTATATGTCGGAAACTACATCTTGTACTTGAAGTCATCGGGGTCAAGCTTGCTTAGCAGCTCCTCCCACTTATCCTTATCAACTCCCCTAAAATCTCTTTCGCTGGATTGCTCATCGCTCTGAGCTTCTTCCCCTTCTGCCGCTGTGCCCTCCTCCTGTGAGGCGGCTTGCGGCTCTAGATGACCAAGTGGGTTGTTAGCTCCAAAAGCTGCCTTTGCCTGATCGAGCACAGACTGGGCTACGTAGATCGGCGCCGACGCTCTAAGTGCCATAGCTATCGCATCGCTAGGACGAGAGTCGAGCACCATTACTCGGTCACCCTGCCCAAGTACCAGCTCAGCAAAGTAAGTTGATTCCTTAAGCTCGGTAATAACTACTCGCTGTACAGTTACACCAACCTCTAAGAGCAGATCGAAAAATAGGTCATGTGTAAGAGGCCGAGCCATCGTCACCTGCTTAATCGCGCTAGCTATCGATGTGGCTTCGGGTATGCCGATCCAGATAGGCAGGGTTATCGCTCCTGATTCATCCTTTAGGATAACTATTGGCGCCTGTGTCGCCGGATCCAGCACCAATCCCCCTACAAACATCTCGACCGCTGAATCGCTCGTCATCTTTGGCACTTATGAATACTATTGATAACTACAGGCAACTGCCGCAAGCCGCTCACAGAAGCCACGAAACTTCTAACCTGCGCGCAACATTTTACGGAGAATACCCCAAAAGCGCATACAGTACCATGTGTTATCTGGGGACGTCTATGCGTTGCTAGCTGGCCTCCATGCTCCGCTGGACCCAGGAAACGTTAAACCTAAAAAGAGCAGTTAAGTTGGACTAAAATGGTGCAGGTGCTCAAAGCACGAGGTATTTTGAACTTTTCGAAGGCTTGAACCGTGGCATCGTTAGGGTGAGCGTTCGCCTGCGCTCACGACGAAGTCACCGAACAATCAAAATACAACGTGATTTTGAGCCGCTACGCCATTTTCAGGCCGGCAACTGCTGAATTAAATTTTATCCTAAATTCGGCAGTTAAGGAGAACGAAAATGGTGCAGGTGGCTAAAAG
>CAZZLV010000233.1:0-4297 GCA_964655155.1 uncultured Bdellovibrionales bacterium | reverse complement strand
TGCAAAAGTCCGTGCCAGTAAAACTGGCAAGGCTTTTGCTGTAAATCACTATAGGTTGCTGTTTTGATTCGCCTTGCCGAATCGATAGCGTTTTCCAAGAGTCGTAACTATCGCTAATTGCTTTTGAAAAACGCTGTTGTGCAAAAGATAAACATAAATTTCATGTCCCCGACTGACTTGGCTAATTATAAAAACGTTACCGACTCTAGCTCGATAGGAGAGGCGTTCTGGCATCGAGTTAAAGTCGACCCAGATACTGTTGTGTATCGTTATGCGCTCGCATCATCGGCCAACGCCACTAGAGTTTGGAAAGAAGAGACCTACACTAGTGTAGCAGAGAAGGTTTCGCGACTAGCACACTTTTTGGCTGCAAAGGGTGTCATCACTGGAACTCCGGTCGCTATCATCTCAAACACTCGCCAGGAATGGATGCTAGCGGACATGGCCATACAAACTTTAGGAGCAATTGCAGTGAGTATCTATCACTCACTAACCGCTGCTGAAGCTGGATTTATTCTTGCAGACTCTGGGGCGAAGATCATTTTTATAGAGAACGAGGAACAAGCTCGCAAGATCGATTGGCTTCTAAAGGAGCCCTGCCCCATTCCGGAAAGAGAGAACATCCCTGCTTCTAATCAGGCTCTCAGCTTTTCTTGCATCATATCGTTTGAGAATGTGCAGGCGTTACCCAGTGTTGATGTGGTGCGCGATATCGTTGAGGATCACAACCTACCGTCTATACCTCCTCCGATATCAACAGCGCTCTCACGTGAATCGATTGCATCATATGTCTACACATCTGGCACAACTGGCCCACCCAAGGGCGTAATTCAAACCCACGGCAATCACCTATCTAACATCGAGCAGGCGGCACTCAGCGGTATTTTCTCGGGAGATGGCTCACTTTTTCTTTACCTTCCACTGGCGCACTCATTTGCTCGTTTGGTCTATTATGTTGGCTATCTGACGTCAACGTCTCTTGTGCTGCCAGCGGTGATTGACCATCACTCATCAAAGTTGGATCTTGCCTCAGTCGCTCGGGATATTCGTGAAGGGAACGCCACTATGGTTCCTTCTGTGCCACGGCTTTTTGAGAAGATGGCCAGCGTAATTAAAACTCGCGCAGAGGGCCCTTCTCTTTCAAGCAAGATTCTAAAGTTATGCCTGAACAATGCCATTCATGTGCAACGCTGCACTGAGCAACAAATACCTGTTGGAATTCTTCGACAGATCTTGCACCAGGGTCTGGCGAGTGTCCGCAAGAAGATCTCTTTGCAGCTCTTTGGCTCTCGATTTCATCACGCTATCTCTGGCGGAGCTCGGCTAGATCCTGAGGTTAATCGCTTCTTTGAATCACTTGGAATGATAGTTTGTGAAGGGTACGGCCTAACCGAGACCTGTGTGGCTACCCACGTTAATCTTCCTCAGCGACGTAGAATTGGAAGTGTGGGGCCAGCATTTAGTGGCATTGAGGTAAAGATTGCCGGTGATGACGGAGAGATCTGGCTAAGAGGCCCGAATGTGACTAGTGGCTACCTTAATCGACCTCAGGCAACCAGCGAATCGTGGACAGGCGATGGATGGTTTAAAACTGGAGATGTTGGCAGGGTCGATGAGAATGGCTTCCTCTACATCACCGATCGAAAAAAAGAGCTTGTCATAACCGCTGGCGGTAAAAAAATACCACCTACCGAGCTAGAAGGAGTGTTCAAGCGCTTTTCGTTTATATCTCATGCATTTTTATATGGTGAAGGTAAACCTTACTGCATCATGCTGTTTACATTAAATGACTTAGAGCTACGCTCACAGCTTAAAGCTGAAGGTGTTGAGATTACTAAAGACGAGAGGCTCTCCCTAGCACCCGCTGTATCTCGAATGATTGCCGATGCTGTAGCTACGGTGAATGCCGACTTAGCGAGCTACGAGACCATAAAACATTTTGCAATCTTGGACGAGGATTTTAGCGTTGAGAACGGACTCCTGACACCAACCCTTAAGATGAAGCGTAAACTGATCGCGGCTCGCCACGCTCAGGTAATTGAGTCGCTCTACCCTAAAACGGCAGTTAAGCTGGATAAAAATAGTTCAGATGGCCAAAAGCACGAAGTATTTTAAACTTTTTGCAGGCTGGAACCCTCGCATCGTCAGAGTCAACACCCAAAATTCAGGCTCATCGCGGAATCGAGTGGGTGCCAAATGACTGCTTATCGGGCATAACCCATTATCCTAAATTCGGCAGTTGCGGGTCTGAAAATGGCGCATCTGACTAAAATCACTTCTTCTTTTGAATTTTCGGTGCTCACCCTGACGGTACCAGGGTTGCGCCTTAAGAAAGGTTCAAAATACTTCGTGCTTTTAGCCATATGCACCATTTTCATAATCCTTAACTGCCGAATTTAGGATAGTGCCCACAGAAACTGGAGGCTCCAAATTCCTCCGCTGCGCTTTGGAATTTGCAAGTGCTTCCTTGCACTTACTCGCCCGAATCATGCATGTTCGTGCAATATTCGGTCTAAATGTATATTTCTTGAAATCCAAGCCAGGTCTACCAATACTTCTCTACATGCAGATTTCCAGGTGTTTTTTTAGAGTGAAGAACGAAACCTCGTTCACATAGGCTTCGCTCCAGATCTTCAATCATAGCTGGATTGCCGCATAGAAAGACTGAGTCCCTAGCAGGATCTGGAGTAACTATTTGGTCCTCAAATAATCGTTGAATTCTTCCCTTTCTACCGGTGTACTCTGCTCCTGCTCGACTGGCGATCGGTAGGTAGCTAAAGTCCTTGTCACTTGCTTGGTATGAGTGCAACTCGTCTGCGTAGGCAAAATCCGACGGGAAACGAACTCCATGAATCACTGTAATCCTTCTACTGGGTGACCATACCTGTTCAGTCCGTACCATCGACATAAACGGGGCGAGACCAGTGCCGGTCGAAACCAGCAAAAGATTTCGACTCTCAGGAACTCCTTCAAGAGTGAAGGTTCCAGTCACCTTAGGTTGCGCAAATAAGCGGTCTCCTTCTTTGAGTGCCGCCAAGCGTGAGGTCAATGAACCCGCAGGCACTACAGCTATATAAAACTCAAGAAAGTCCTGCTGTTCTGGCGAAGAGCCGATCGAATATGCGCGCTTGACCAATTTATCGGCAGGCGGCGCTTCCGCCTCTGGAGCTGCGCCCGGGTATCGAGCGGCAGAACCTGGCAATCCAAGAGCAACATATTGACCGGGTTTAAAATCAGGAACACCGCAATCCGGCTTGACGCGCAAAATCAGAAGCTCAGGGGTAACTTCGATTCTTTGTATGAGAGTTGAATTTAACATACTGAATGTATACCCTGCAGGGATAAAAAAATGAACACTCAGGGCGCCTTTGTCTGTATAAATTGGACGTGGGTACTATAGTGATTTGCAAAAGTCCGTACCAGTAAAACTGGCAAGGCTTTTGCCATAAATCACTATAGGTTGTTGTTTTGATTCGCCTCCGCGAATCGATAGCGTTTTCCATAAGCCACCATACCGCTAAGGACTTTTGAAAAATGCCACAGAAATTTGAGGTATTTGAATAATAACCGTGCAGATCGTACTAGTTGAACCACAAATACCGCAAAATACCGGTTCTATTTCGCGCACCTGCGCAGCGACAGACACCCCTTTGCATCTGATTGAGCCGCTGGGTTTTGAAATTACCGAAAAAGCAGTTCGGCGAGCTGGACTGGACTATTGGCCTTACGTCAAGTTGTTTCGACATACCTCTTGGGATGACTATTTAACGAGAGCCGCACCGGAGAGGATCTGGCTTTTCTCTAAATTCGGGAAGAGACTCTACACCACGGCAGAATTCGAATCGAACGATGCCTTAGTATTCGGTAGTGAGACCAAAGGACTTGGCCAGGAATTCCTCTCTAAGTATCCCAGTTCGCAAATTCTCCGAATCCCGATAGTTACTGACTATGTGCGCAGCTTAAATTTAAGCAACGCAGTATCAATCGCCATTTATGAAGCCCGACGCCAATTGAAACTTGATTAGGCATATGGCAACTGTTCAGCAACTGACCAGTTACGGAGAACTATTAACCTAAATTCGGGTAACACTTTAGCACTTTGCCAAGACCATAATAAAAAAACTGCAGCCCCGCAGGGGCTGACCATCGCGCCGGAGTTAATTCCCGTCCCGTTAGGGCGGGAATCCGGCGCTCCTGGAGCTGGAATAAGAGCAAATTTTCGGGTTTTTTTAGGTATTTTTTAGGCTCATCGCGGAATCGAGTGGGTGCCGATGGTTGCTGATGGGTCATAACCCAT
>CAZZLV010000232.1:0-4307 GCA_964655155.1 uncultured Bdellovibrionales bacterium | reverse complement strand
AGCCTCCGAAAAGTTCAAAATCCTGTGTGCTTTTAGCCACCTGCACCATTTTCGTGTTCCTTAACTGCCGAATTTAGGTTTAAAAAGGGAAAATATCTACCAGCGCCAGAAGTTGTAGGTCTTAATTGTGATCTCGGCAAAGTGCTAAAGTGTCAAGAAAAACGGTAAAATATAGGCACTCGTCCTTTGGATTGCCGAACTCGTTGGACACTCTGCCACCCAAAAACTACTCGTAGAGCCCGTAGCTTTATCCTCGGGAGCTGATTGCATCAGCTCTATTCACCGCACTAACAATTGCCCGGATTGACGCTAGTTCTATGTTCGGATGAATTCCTACACCCCAAATATGTTCACCACTACTGGTTTCGATCTGAATAAAAGCTACAGCTTCAGCATCTGAGCCGGCACTCCGGGCGTGTTCCGAATAGTTTGATATTCGAAATGGCGCAGCTCCAAAGCGCAAGAATGCGTTGCGACAAGCATCGATCGGGCCGTTGCCCCAGCCGAGTAGCTCTATTACTTCGCCGTGATGAATTATTGTAAGTGCTCCTTGGAAGGTATCCTCACCTTTGTGTGCAGCTATTGCTTTAAATGATACGAGCTCAAACGGTTTGGTGCTGCGAATGTATGTGTCAGAGAAGATCTCCCAGATCTGTTGCGGAGAGATCTCGTCACCACCAAGATCGGTAACGTGCTGCACAATACGACTAAATTCCGGGTGCATCGCTTTTGGTAGGTGACACCCGAATTCGTGCTCCATAATAAAAGCCACGCCGCCTTTGCCTGACTGGCTGTTGATGCGGATAATCCCCTCGAACTCTCGGCCGATATCGAGCGGATCGATCGGAACATAGGGAACCTCCCAGAGTCGTCTTGCAGAGCCGCCATCGGCCCCGGAGGTGCCATAAGCACGTAGGCCCTTTCGGATAGCGTCCTGATGCGAACCGGAAAATGCCGTAAAAACCAGATCTCCCGCATACGGATGTCGAGGGTGAATATCCATGCCAGTGCAGGCCTCGTAAAGCTGAACCAGCGCCGGTAAATCGCGCAGGTCGAGTAGTGGATCGATCCCTTGGGTGAACAAATTCAAAGCCAAAGTTACTAGATCGACGTTGCCGGTGCGCTCACCATTTCCAAATAGAGTGCCCTCAACCCGCTCACCCCCCGCTAATAATCCAAGCTCTGTAGCAGCAACGCCAGTACCTCGGTCGTTGTGGGTGTGTAGGCTAAGAATAACCGAATCACGACGGGGTAGGTGGCGCGAAAACCACTCGATTAGATCCGCGTAGACGTTCGGTGTGCACATCTCAACGGTAGCTGGAAAGTTAATAATCATCTTGTTGTCGGGGGTCGGCTGCCACTCCTCGATCACAGCAGAGCAGATATCAAGTGCTATCTCGCGCTCAGTACCTGTAAAACTCTCGGGAGAGTATTCAAACGAGATCTTAGTTTTGGTTTTGGCTGCACGCTCTTTAATCATGCGCGTAGCACTTACTGCTAGCTCGCTAATTTTATCTGGAGACAATCCAAACACGACGCGCCGTTGCAGCTCTGAGGTTGAGTTGTACAGGTGCACAATCGCCTGCAAATAGCCATCAAGGCTCTCAAAGGTGCGATCGATCAGATGCTCACGCGCCTGAACAAGAACCTGAGGCATAACGTCGTGGGGAATCTTGTTGCGCTCTACCAGTGCTCGATTGAACTGGAACTCCGTCTCCGAGGCCGATGGAAAGCCAATCTCGATCTCTTTGAAACCAAGCTGCACTAGCATATCAAAGAAAAGCAGCTTCTTGTGTACATCCATGGGCTTGGTCAGCGCCTGGTTGCCATCGCGCAGATCTACGCTGCACCAGATAGGAGCGTGACTAAAGGTTTTGTTGGGCCAGCTGCGATCCGGCAGATCAACCGCAAAGGCATCCTGATAGGCGCGGTATTTGGTGTGATTTTTCATTCCGTTAGGGTACTTGATTCCGAATTTGCAGTCATCCTTTTAGCCCGATTACCCTTGATTTAAAGGGATAAAAGTCTGAAAATACAGCGTTAGAAACAGCTTAAGAATCAATTTAATAACGGCCAAAGATGACAGATGCCCCTAAAGAGCAGCCAATGGCAGCGATAAGTGAGCCCAAACAGGGGGTCTACATACGCACCTTCGGCTGTCAGATGAATGAGTACGACACGCAGAAGCTCTACAAGATCCTTGAAAGGGATTATCAGCCGGTTGATGCACCCGAGAAGGCAGATCTTAAGGCTAGGCAAATCGATCCTTTTTTGTAAGCAGTTGAAGTCTGGTAGCGGATTGAGTGTGGTTATTCCGGTCGTTTCTAGATGGGTCGGAGTAGGGCTAGAAAGAGCGGTGTGTAGCTCGAAGATGAGGGTTTGCGTGTGCAATTAAGGCTAAAATCTGGCTGGGCAAATACAGAAAAATAGCAATTTAGATACACGCCCTCTGTCCGTCAGTGAGCAAGCGGAGTTTAGAAATCCTCTGGCGACGGCTCAAAGGAGTCGTACAAGGGCAGTTCATCGATAGCCTCGACGGTATCGATAAACTTTGGGATAGGCGGAGGAGCTTGAACCTAAATTCGGCAGTTAAGGAGTATGAAAATGGTGCAGATGGCTAAAAGCACGAAGTATTTTGAACTTTTCTTAAGGCTTGAACCCTGGCACCGTCAGGGTGAGCACCAAAAATTCAAAAGCCGCAGTGATTTTATCCAGATGCGCCGTTTTCGGGCCCGCAACTGCCGAATTTAGGTTAACGAAGGCTGCTAAGTTATCCCTTGATCGTGATCCTAAAATGGCGTACAAATTAGGATCATGATCACGAGAAAGCTAACAATCTTACATAACAGCAGTTTTTTCCTGTTCGGAGTTCGCGGTGCCGGCAAAACTACCTTATTAGAGAGCTATTTTGACCGATCAAGCGTGGTAAACGTAAATCTGTTGGAACCACGAACCCTGGCTAGTTTGCAGGCCGATCCCGCCTTACTCCAAGCGATGATCGCTAAGGGGATAGCTGCCAGGCAGCTCATCATTATTGACGAGATTCAGAAGGTCCCGGCCCTACTCGATGTTGTGCACCTGCTCATAGAGCGCGATGGTGCGCGCTTCGCTCTCACCGGTTCAAGTGCTCGCAAGCTCCGCCGCGGTGCTGCGAATATGCTCGCGGGTCGAGCGTACGTTTTAAAGCTGTATCCATTTTTGGCTGACGAGCTGGGTGAGTCGTTTAATCTTCAGGATGCGCTCGAGTGGGGGTTGCTGCCGACTGTTTGGAACACAACGAATCCGATTGCACGGTCGCTGTACCTACAGTCGTATGTGGACACTTACCTCAAAGAGGAGATTATTGTTGAGCAGATTATTAGAAACCTGCCGCCGTTTAGAAGGTTTCTGAATGTTGCTGCTCAAATGTCGGGCAAGATTCTTAATTACTCGAAGGTCGCGTCCGACTGCCAAACCGATCCATCAAACGTGCGCAACTACTATCAGATCCTCGAGGAGACGCTTGTCGGATTTTATCTTGAACCGTTTCATCAATCGATTAGAAAGCGACAGGGCCAGAGCCCAAAGTTCTACTTTGTCGATTCAGGCATAGCACGCGCCCTCGCGGGGCACCTCGATCTGCCGCTACGTCCACAAACATCGCTGTATGGTGAAGTATTCGAGGCGTTTGTTATCAATCAGATCCGTACACATTTAGAGTACTCTTTTAAGCAGTACCAGCTCTCTTTCCTAAAGACCAAGGACGGTGCCGAGATCGATCTGATTGTTGAGAGAGCCGGCAAACCAACATTTCTTATCGAGATAAAATCCGCTTCGGTAGTCCGTGAGGAGGAGGTGAGAAATCTAAAGAATTTCTCAAAAGATATCGCGTCGAGCACTCCGCTGTGCCTGTACAACGGAACAGCTGCGATCTGTTTTGGCGAGGTGGAGTGTGTGCCTTGGCAGGAGGGGATTAAGCGGATTGTTCATGGTTGACGGCGCAAGGTTACACCCCGCACAAACCGTGCTAAAGTCCAACCGCGCCAACCCGCGCTCATTAAAGGCGCCCCCTCACTAGTACACTGTAGATTCCGCCACGTCATAGCCCACAACCCGCGGCCGCACTATTTGGTTACGTCAACTAACTCGCAGAAGTAGAACATTTACTTGTGAGCAAAGCGCTACCCATATTTCTAGTATACGTCTCTTCCTTGAAATTTACCGATGGCCCCGGGGCTTGTCGTCTCTCCTTCGAGCGAGTACTCGACGCTATTATCCTAAATTCGGCAGTTGCGGGCCCGAAAACGGCGCATCTGGCTAAAATCACT
>CAZZLV010000231.1:0-4321 GCA_964655155.1 uncultured Bdellovibrionales bacterium | reverse complement strand
AAGTGATTTTAGTCAGATGCGCCATTTTCAGGCCCGCAACTGCCGAATTTAGGTTCATGATCCTTCCGTAAACTGCCATTTGGTTGTCTATTCTCTCTTGTCATCCCCTGATCGGGGATGGCTGATTTTTGCTGAGTAGTTACAAAATATATTAATACGGCACCTGACCAGGCTCGCGCAAAACGTCAGATATTTAATTGCCGGATTAATAAGTTGTTAGATCTCACCAAAAACTCATCTCAACTGCTACACCACTGAGATTCTTTCAAAAACCGAGTCTGCCAGTGCGATACCGCGAGAGGTCAATCGAACTTGGTCGCCATCGCAGACTACACACTCTTCATCTGATAGCTCTTTTAGACTGAGCTCAATTTCCTGAGGAAAAGATCGCGCAAATAATTTACTAAAGACAGTTCGCGATACTCCAAGCTCCGTTCTGCGCATCCCAAGATAGAAAAACTCAAAAGTCAGCGCTGACTGATCTAGGCGTTCCCTCCACGACACGGCAGAACCCTTGCTTACTGCATCGATGTAACTAGAAGGTAGTGCAAGTGTGCTCCAGCGCTCGGCGCACTCAATAGTCCCGGCGCTACTGTATTTTGCACAATAGCTGTGTGCTCCAGCACCCACTCCAATATAGTCGCCACCGCTCCAGTACGCCATATTGTGCCGACTGTGGTATCCTGGCCGCGCAAAGTTACTAATCTCGTAACGGTCAAAACCACTCAAGCTAGCTACATTCGGTAAAAGATCTAACATCTGCGCTACCTTCTCATCTGGTGGTAACGCCAGCAATCCACGTGCTTGGCGCTGAAAGAACGGGGTACCTGGTTCGATGGTTAAAGAATATGTTGAAAGGTGTTGAATCGGTAAGTCGAGTGCCTTTCGCAGATCTCCTTCAAGCTGCTCTATTGTCTGTCCCGGCACACCAAAGATGATATCAAGACTCAAATTCGTAAATCCGACATCTGCGGCAGCTTCCACCGCCTCTTGCGCTTGACGTGAAGTGTGATCGCGCCCGAGCAGACGCAGGCGCTGATCATCAAAACTCTGTACGCCAAAGCTAAGACGATTGACTCCAATCCCTCTCCACGCCTTAATCTTGGCTCGCTCGGCATCATGTGGATTAGCCTCTAAAGTGATCTCAGATTCTGCTAGAATTCCAAAAGTCGTAGCTGCACAAGCAAGGATCGTTTCAATAGCAGCCGCTGAGAGCAGCGATGGTGTGCCACCTCCAAAAAACACCGTGCCGATTGATCGACCACTAAATCTAGGGTCACTTGCATAACTCTTAAGCTCTTGGCACAGCGCCACAACATACTCCTGCTCCGGCACGTTGGCTACCGCGTAGGTATTAAAGTCGCAGTATGGGCACTTATGAGCACAGAACGGTACGTGCACATAGAGCGAAAACGGCGCGCTGATCATCGCCGGTTAGCTTTGCGTCTGGCTTTACGTTGTGCTTCGATCTTTGAACGATCTCCACCTGCACTGGAAGATCCCACCCCGTCTGACTCATCTACTGCATCCTCGACACCACTGCCGTGAACAAGCTTCATCTCTCGCTGACGCTCCTCGTGTCGGCGTCGCTCCTCCTCAATATGCCTAATCACTTCTTCAACCGGTGGCACATCGTGATAGCACAGCCTTCTAACGACACTCTCCTTCATCTCTTCAAGCATCTGCTGGAAGATTACAAATCCCTCTTTTTGATACTCATAGAGCGGGTTCTTCTGAGCATAGCCACGAAGCCCAATCCCTTCACGAAGGTGATCCATCTCTTGTAAGTGATGGCGCCAAAAATAATCGACCGCCTCAAGCAGCGTATCCTGTTCGATTAACTCAAAGCCGATCGCCGCATCGGTATCGATAGCTCCACGATTTAGTTGCGGCGCAACTCCGATCTCACGTAATCCCTGAAGTTTCTCAGTTTGCGCCGCAACATGTGCTGCATAAAAATCCCTAGCTGACCCACGCAATGCATCAAAGATCGTCTGGTGCGAGAGCTGCATATCAGCAGAAAACTCAAAAGTGTATCCAAAGAGGTACTTGTAGCGCTCAACCAGCTTATCGAGCTGCCACTCAATCGGCTTTACCCGCTCATCACATATCTGCGTGACACCTGCTTCGAGCAGGTCATCAAACATATCGAGCACCTCTTCGCGAATATCTTCATTCTTTAAGATGCGACTGCGCAGGTTGTAAATTACCTCGCGCTGCTTGTTCATTACATCGTCATACTCAGTAACATGCTTACGACTATCAAAGTGCATCGCCTCGACTCGCTTCTGAGCGGTCTCTATCGTGCGGCTCATTAACGAGTGATCAAGGGCCATACCCTCCTCCCAGCCCATACGCAGCATCAGCTGCTGAAGGCGCTCGCCTTGAAATCGCACCATCAGATCGTCTTCAAGAGAGATATAAAAACGCGACTCTCCAGGGTCACCTTGTCGACCGGCACGTCCACGAAGCTGGTTGTCGATACGCCTGGACTCATGGCGCTCGGTACCCATTACAAAAAGCCCGCCAGCATTTACCACATGTTCATGCTCTTGGTTACACTGCTCTCTAAATGTCTCTAGGGCCTTAGCAAAATCTGGATCCTGCGGATCGCGCGTGCCAGCCTCTGCCGCTGCCAGAAACTCTGGGTTGCCTCCCAAGAGAATATCTGTTCCTCGGCCGGCCATATTGGTCGAGATAGTCACCGCATTTAAACGCCCTGCTTGGGCAATAATCTCCGCCTCGCGTTGATGATGCTTGGCGTTGAGAACATTGTGCGGGATCCCCTTTTCTTTCAGCAACCGTGAGACCGTCTCACTCTGATCGATACTGATGGTGCCCACCAGGATCGGCTGCCCATTGGCGTGGATCTCCTCGATATCCGCCACCACTGCCGCATACTTCTCTCGACGAGTTCGATAAACTACATCGACGTGATCCTGACGTACCATCCGCTGATTCGTCGGTACAACTGCAACCTCAAGCCCATAGATCTGCTTGAATTCACCGGCTTCGGTATCTGCTGTACCGGTCATACCTCCGAGCTTGTCGTACATGCGGAAGTAGTTCTGGAAGGTAATCGATGCGAGCGTCTGATTTTCGCGTTGAACCTGAACACCCTCTTTAGCCTCAATAGCCTGGTGCAGTCCATTAGACCAACGGCGGCCCGGCATCAAACGGCCGGTAAATTCATCAACGATCACCACCTGTCCACCCTGGACAACATAATCTACATCACGCTCAAAGCCTGTATAGGCTCGCAAACCCTGCGTTACGTGGTGCAGCAGTTCGATGTTTGCTGGATCGTAAAGATTATTCACGCCAAGCAACCTCTCAGCTTTTTCCATACCTGCATCGGTGAGCGATGGCTGCTTTGTACGCAGATCCATCGTAAAATCGCTATCACGCTGTAATTGCGGTATGATCTTGTTAACTTTAAGATAGGTATCTGTCGACTCTTCCGAAGGCCCAGAGATAATAAGCGGGGTACGCGCTTCATCGATTAGGATTGAATCAACCTCGTCGACTATCGCAAAATAGTGTCCACGCTGCACCATCTCTGCGGCCGAGAACTTCATGTTATCGCGTAGAAAATCGAACCCAAACTCGTTATTCTGGCCGTAGGTAATATCAGCTGCGTATGCGGCTTTCTTCTCCTCTTCACTCATTCCGTGATAGACGCACCCGACCGTTAATCCTAGGAAGGTATGTAGGCGCCCCATCCACTCTGCGTCGCGACGCGCCAGATAATCATTCACCGTTACGACATGAACCCCCTTACCTGTAAGTGCGTTAAGGTATGAAGGCAGAGTAGCCACTAATGTTTTGCCCTCTCCCGTGCGCATCTCTGCTATCATCTTGTGATGCAGAATGGCTCCACCGATCAACTGAACATCAAAGTGCCGCATACCAAGCACACGGCGCGACGCCTCACGGACTACTGCAAACGCGTCGGGCAAGATATCATCTAGGCTTTCACCTTGAGTAAGGCGCTCTTTAAGGATGCCGGTCTGCGCTTGCAACTCACCATCACTCATCGGCTGATAGTATCGCTCAAGATCGTTAATCTTAAGTACCACCGGTCGCAGACCCTTTAGTATCCGGTCGTTACGGGTTCCAAATATCTTCTTGGCTAGATATACAAACATAGCGGCACAAATATAACGACAAACAGAGTACGAAAAAGAAACTACGAGCCAGTCACTAAATCAGCCGAAGTATAGTAAGGTTTACCAAAAAGAGCGAGAGGGCAATAAAATAAGGCTATTCGTGGAATCGAGTGGGTAGAATTGGTGTTTCCGGACGTGAACATGCACGTGCA
>CAZZLV010000230.1:0-4349 GCA_964655155.1 uncultured Bdellovibrionales bacterium | reverse complement strand
TGATTTTAGCCAGATGCGCCGTTTTCGGGCCCGCAACTGCCGAATTTAGGATTATGAGCTTTTGGGGGCTTGAGCCCTGTACCGTATTTAGATTTAAGTCAGATGTGCCATTTTTAGGCCCGCAACTGCCGTTTTTAGGTTTAAGAATCGGAAATAATACTAGTTTAGTTTATGAGCGAGACCCAGGCGCACCACATTTACTGCTGCAACACCAAAGCAGCTCCAGGGCTTATACAGCCGCAGTCACGCTTTATACGGCTCAGTGTATTTAGAGAGGTATTTGTATTCCTTATAACCGCGCTTTTCGCAATCTATCTAGGTTCTAGAAGCGCCACAGCAGATACAGAAAAATCAGCCACGGTGGTAGCTGCCCCGTACTCAGTTGAAGGAACTGTAACATTTCGCCGGGCGAATGAATCGAGTTGGAAGGATGTCCGAATAGGCTCTAGCTTTCGTGTCGGAGATACAGTTCGCACAGGCGCAGATGGCGCAGTTGCATTTAAGTTTGTTGATGGAACGCTAGTGCGTCTTGGAAGGTTGTCGGCGATAACATTTAGTGATGTTCGCCCCCAAGGTGTTCCGATCGTCACGCAATCTGAAGGGCGTTCATTTTTCTTCTCGCGCGGAGCTAAAAATGAGCCGGAGATCCGAACGCCGATGGTAAATGCGGCGATTTACGGTACTGAGCTCGTACTTGATGTTTCGGCTAAAGAGACCACGATAGATGTTTTACACGGCGCAATTAAAGCGAGCAACGATCGCGGCTCGCTAAACCTGACAATCGGCGAGCGAGTTCTTGCTAGAAAGGGTGTCGCACTAGAGCGCTCAGTGCTGGTTCGTCCGGCAGATGCAGTGCAGTGGATGATCCGTTTTCCATTTATTCCTAATCGCCGAGACCTCCTTGGAGATAACGATGCAGGGTGCAACCTTGAGTGTCGAACCGCGACTGAGCGGGTTATCGAACGAAGAAACAGGCATGAGACCATGCTGGCAGCGCTGCAAGGAGAGACTATAGCATTTCGTAACTCTGTGCGTGGAAAGTTGCTGCACTCAGTAGCGCTATGGCAGGTGGGCGATGCCGTAGCGGCGCGCGCGGTTCTCGATACGCTGCCAGACAATATCGACAAGCGCTCAACAGCTTTACGAGAAATGCTTCTTGGCTACGATGCAATTGTAGCAGGAGATGCTAGCCAGGCAAAAAAACGACTTGAATCTGCGCGATCTCTTGACGACAGCATGGTAAATATTGGCCTTCTGGGATCGTACCTAGCCCAAAGTAACGGCGCAGTGGATCTGGCTCTCGAAGAGGTTAAGTCGTTACGCGAGAGCAATCCGGATATAGCTGACCTTATGGATAGAGAGGCCGAGCTGCTACTCTCAACTGACAATGCCAAAGAGGCGTCAACGATCCTCGCAGCGCGAAATGAGAAGTTTGGCCCAACAGCAATTAGCGCAACACTTGCCGGATTTGCCGCTCTAGAGCGCAAAGAATACGAGAGAGCCGCGGAGCGATTTGATGAAGCGCTTAAGATCGACAGCTCGCAGTCGCTGCCTTACCTTGGTCAAGCTCTTCTTAAAGCCAAGGATCGCGAGTATTCGAGCGCAGCTGCCCTACTCTCACAAGCTATTCAGCTCGACCCGAGTAGTGCTGTTTATCGCTCATACCTTGGCAAACTATTTTTTGAGGATGAAAAAACCCCTGAATCGCTTCGGGAGTTTGAAGCGGCTATAGCACTCGATCCAAACGATCCGTCGCCCTATCTTTATCGTTCATATTCACGTGTGGCGAATAATGAGCCGATACAGGCCCTAGAAGATGTAGAGCGCTCAATTGAGCTAAATGATGGACGAGCGGTGTATCGATCAAGCCTATTGCTCGACCGTGATAATGCGGTACGAAGCGCCGGTCTTTCGCGCGTGTTCACAGAACTAGGTTTTGGTGACGCTGCTCGAATTGAGGCGATCAAATCGCTTACAGAGGATTATGGAAATTTTTCAGCGCATAGACTCCTAGCAGACTCCTACACATCGATTCTGGATGCTGAAGCAAACCTATCTGAAAAACGTATTGCTGATCTTATGTCTCCGTTAAGTTTTAACCTCTTCAACAGTATCGGAGAACAGCCTTCATTTGGTGATTACAATGCGATGTTCGACAAAAAAGAGACCCGTCAGGGGGCGCGACTCGAGTGGAACAGCAACCGTGATCAGATCGGTGGTGAATTAATCGCTTCAGGCAAGGGTGATGACTGGGGATATCTGGCAAGCTATCAGCCCTATTACATGTCTGGCTCACACCACAAAGCGTTTTCGGGTGCAAATACATTTAGGGCCGCATTGCAGTACGAGCCTAGCGTCGATGATCGCTTTATAGTCGATGGTAAGTTTACCATGACCGATGTTGAGGGGCCGCGCAGAGAAGATTACTCGGAGGATGTGCATATCGGAGATCTCCGTCTTGGATATAACAGGCGCATCTCATCATCGTTGAGGTGGTTAACACAGGCCGAGATCGGCCGAGACCGTGACCTGACCTCGTTTGATACGCAACGTGATGCAGAGGTCGTGGTTACAGCCCAAAATGACCCAGTGCCGGTGACGCTTGATACCATGCAAGCTACTCGTGATCGGATTCAGCGCAACAGCATATCATCGCAACTGATGTTTAATTCAAAGTACATCGATTCCGTTGCTGGCGCAGAGGCGCTCTATGCCGATACAAGTAGACGAGAGTTCTCGCCGGTGTACGGGTTCTCAGAGGAGCCGGATTATCCTGTGCAGGGAGAATTGCGCAGCAGTAGCTCAGGGGCGCTCACCTCTGGACAGGCCTATGAGTACCTATCTTTTAAAGTTCCGCGCAAAGCCAACCTCACATTAGGAGTTGCGGCAACATCAGTGCAGCAAGATTTGACCGAGGTTCCGCCGTTTAAGAGCGGCGATAACCTTGAGACCGCGGTAACACCAAAGCTCGGACTGGTGCTAACACCAACGCGCTGGCTTACTACTCGTGCGGCATACTTTGAATCGCTTAGTCGTAAACCTGTGCTTGAGGATCTCACAAGTCTTGAGCCGACACTGATTGGTGGAATTAACCAGCGCTTTAACGACCTCTCTGGCGCCTACAGTAGAAACCTGGGCTTTGGCATCGATGTTAAGGATTCTAACCGTCTCTACGCAGGCGCTCAGTACACACGCCGGAATATTCGCGAGTCGTTTGGGGATGTCAGTGATCGTCTGGCATTTGATGGAAGCACTATCTCGTCCCTTGATCCGAGCTCGGGAGGATTCTTTGATTCGCATGCTGAGTCGGATATCATGCGTGGGTATATCTCTACTGTGCTATCTAAGCAGTCGGTGTTTACTGGGGAGACCCTTAACAATTGGTATCACGATACCGCTACCGACTCTGACTTTGATGTGCAGACGCAACGACACAGATTTGGCTACAAATATTTCCTTGGTAAGCACCTCTCTTTAGGAGTTCAAGCAACCTATCGTGATCAACGTGCCGCTTATATCGATGATTCTAAGGGGTTTTGGCTCTTTGATACTGGCGTCTCGTATCGGTTTGCAGAGCAGCGTGGGCGTATCTTTGCCAGGGTTGATAACATCCTCGATCGAGACTTCGCCTATGATCAGAGCGTTGGATTAGAGAGCCCAATCCTAGAGGGTCGATCCTTTGTAGTCGGGGTGGCTTACAATTTCTGGTAGTTACAATGGTTCTACTTGATCGCCGCACTAACCACCTGTTCGGTCATGTTGCAACGACCAACGAAGGTTGCGCCGGGCTCAATCATAATCACTGGTGTGGTGACATCACCTCGTACCTCAGCGGAGCTTAGGATCGAGAGAGACTTTAGCGCCACAGAGTCTCCTGTGAGACGTCCTTCGATAATAATCTCACTCGCCGTTACCCGGCCGGTAACGCCCCCGCCCTGTACGATGACGATCTTTGCATCTGAACTCACCTCCCCTTCAATAGCGCCAGCGATTACTATATCGCCTTTTGATTTGAGGTCGCCGAGAAAGTAAGCCTCGGCGCCGATAACGGTTGCTCCTGTTTTGGTCGCCTGCGCAGAGCTGCCAGTATTTGATGCGACCGCTCCTGCGCCAAGGGTAAACTTTGTTGTAGTTGAGAGCGAGTCTGCTGTGTTACCACTTGATACCATATTCTCCTCCTTAACTGCCGAATTTAGGTTTAACTTAAGCGCACGAGCCCGTATTTTTCACGAAGCTCGCTGCGCGCGCCGTAAAAAAGGCTCCAAATTCCTCCGCTGCGCTTCGGAATTTGCAAGTGCTTCCTTGCGCTTGCTCGCCCGAATCTTGTACTTTCGTGCAATATTCGGGCT
>CAZZLV010000229.1:0-4366 GCA_964655155.1 uncultured Bdellovibrionales bacterium | reverse complement strand
TGGAAAGCGTGTATAGGCTAATCCCCTATCGGGGGTTCGAATCCCCCTCTCTCCGCCATTTTTAACGGTGCAGAAACTCTTCAAAGAGGGGATTCGAACCTGTTCGGCCGAAGGGCCGAACGAGCAACGCGGAGAATCCCCGTCTCTCCGCCATTTTTAACACCAGACGAGCATATAGGAGAATCTGCGTGTTACTTACCTGCGCTAGACAACATCAAAAGCCCCAACAGCACTCCGATAAATGCGCCACCCAGGTGTGCTGTTGAGCTCACCTGCGGCACCATCCAATCAAAGATCACCTGCAGCACAAGGATCTGAATCATCGCCGAGAGCTGCGCCTTGGCCGCCAGACTACCCGATGCACGGTAGCTCCGTCTGGCGATCGCTACTTGGAGTCCTACTAGACCCAGCACACTCGCGGATGCGCCCAGTAGGATGATCGCCCCCGGGTGGGGGCCAAAGGTTGCAAATCCCCATGCTAAAAGCATTCCACCAGCTCCACATAGCAGGTACGCCACAATGAACCGCAAACCACCTAACGTACGCTCAACAAGAGGTCCTAAAAACCATAACCCCAACATGTTAAGCGCTATATGGGCCACTCCCCAGTGCAGGAATTGAGCTGAAAGCAGCCTCCAATACTGACCAGCTTCGAAAAGTGGGCTAAACATTGCACCAGCCTCCACCATCATAACCGGGTCTTCGCCTGCACCCAGATAGAGCTGATATCCGAATGCGGCTATGGTGAATAAAATCAGAGATTTGGTATACGGCGCTTCGGATAATCCCTTATGGACTCGATTTGAGCGCCCTTTTAACTTGATACAGGCGATATAAATAGCAAGAACGGCCAGTGAGATCGCTCCTGAGTGCGCGGCGATCCAGATTCGAGAAGCAACGCAGAGTGCTAAAGCCAACAGGTTAGCAGTCGGAATCCAGCGTGGAATTTGTTGCCTAAACCTGAAAATATTAAAGAGATCGCCCGCTAGGTTGAGAACCGCTATTAGGAAGAGTATCTGGTTGGTATCCATAGAGCTAGCTATAGCGATTGACAAAAAGCGGAGCGAAGATCTTCTCTATCCTAATCCGTATTTTTCACGAAGCTCGCTGCGCTCGCCGTGAAAAATGCTCGGGAAAAAAGCCATCCATGGCCTTTGTCCTCATCGCCTACAGTCTGTGAGGGACCCATAGTGCCCACACAAACTCTAGGCTCCAAATTCCTCCGCTGCGCTTCGGAATTTGCAAGTGCTTCCTTGCACTTGCTCGCTCGAATCTTGCACTTTCGTGCAATATTCGGGCTAAATTCGGCAGTTGCGGGCCTGAAAATGGCACAACTGCCGTTTTCAGGTTTATACACTGTTTATTGCGCATATGCCTCTCCCCGTGTAGAAAAAGGAGGGGCAAGCGCTGCTCCTGACAATTCAACCTAAAAAGAGCAGTTAAGGTGAACCAAAATGGTACAGGTGGTTAAAAGAACGATGGATTTTGAACTTTTCGGAGGTGCAACCCTGGCACCGTCAGGGTGAGCACCGAAAATTTAAAAGCCGAAGTTATTTTAACCAGATGCGCCATTTTGGGACCCGCAACTGCTCTTTTTAGGTTCAAGGAACTATTTTATATGAGTCACAACCTATTCTCATCTCGAGATCAATTTACCACCGGAAGTGGAAAGAAAGCTGCTTTTTATTCACTGCCCGCCCTTGAGCAGGCTGGGCTAGGAGCGATTTCAAAGCTGCCGGTATCACTTCGGATCGTTCTTGAGTCCGTTCTACGCAACTGTGATGGCCAGAAGGTAGAGGAGCGTAATATACGTGAGCTCGCTGCGTGGCAGGCTAAAGCTGAGCGAAGCGCAGAGATCCCGTTTGTAGTTGCCAGGGTTTTATTGCAAGACTTTACCGGTGTGCCGCTTGGCGTTGACCTTGCGGCGATGCGCGCCGCAGTCAAGCAGCTCGGCAAAAATCCGCAGATTATAGAGCCGCTGGTGCCAGTAGATCTGGTAATCGATCACTCGGTGCAAGTTGATTACTCAAATCGAAACAACGCACTCCAGCTCAACATGGAGACAGAATTTGAACGTAACCACTCGCGCTACCAGTTCCTAAAGTGGTGCAAGCAGGCCTTTACATCGTTTAGCGTTGTGCCACCAGGATTTGGCATCTGTCATCAGGTCAACTTAGAATACCTCGCACAGGGAGTTCTACACCGTGAAGGTGTCTACTTTCCGGATACACTAGTGGGCACTGATTCGCACACAACGATGATCAACGGACTCGGTGTGGTAGGGTGGGGGGTAGGTGGTATCGAGGCCGAGGCAGCAATGCTAGGACAGCCGGTGTATTTCCTGACCCCCGATGTCGTGGGCTTTCATATGCATGGCAAACTCGCACCGGGAGTGACGGCGACCGATCTGGTGTTGCATGTAACTAATGTTCTGCGAAAGGCCAAGGTAGTGGGGAAATTTGTCGAGTTCTTCGGCGCTGGAGCTAGGTCGATTCCAGTGACCGATCGGGCTACTATCGCCAACATGGCACCTGAATACGGAGCCACTATGGGCTTCTTTCCCGTTGATGAGCGCACCTGTGAATATTTAATCGCAACTGGCCGCTCCCAGGAGCAGGTCGATACGTTCCGCAATTACTACCAGGCCCAGGGAATGTTCGGGATTCCTGGTTTAGGAGAATGCGAATACTCAGAGGTGCTCGATCTCGATTTGGCCAGTGTCAAACCGAATATAGCAGGGCCTAAAAGACCCCAGGATAAGATTGAGCTAGACGTAGTTAAGCAGACCTTTACCGAGCTGCTCTCTAAACCGGTGACTGATGGTGGCTACGGCAAAACTAGCGAAGATCTCTCAAAGAGATTCACTGTATCGGTTCCGCAAGCTGGTGTTGGCAGTGATACTACAGGCGCTGATTGTGCCACAGTCGATGTTAGTGTGCAGCACGGCGAGGTGTTTATCGCAGCAATAACATCTTGTACCAACACATCAAACCCAAGTGTGATGTTGGCAGCGGGGTTATTGGCAAAGAAGGCCGTAGAGCGTGGACTGAAAGTGAAGCCCTTTGTAAAAACATCTCTGGCACCAGGCTCACGTGCGGTTACTGAGTATCTTACAAAAACTGGTTTACAGCGATACTTAGATACCCTTGGCTTTCAAGTAGTCGGATATGGTTGCACGACATGTATCGGAAATTCTGGGCCGCTAGATACTCACGTCGAGGAGTGTATAACCAGAAATGATCTCGTTGGGGCAGCAGTGCTCTCGGGTAATCGTAACTTTGAGGCGCGTGTCCATCAAAATATTAAGGCCAACTTTTTGATGAGCCCGCCCCTCGTTATTGCCTATGCACTGGCAGGCACGATGTGTATCGACTTTGCCAGTCAGCCGATAGGTATTGATAACGATGGAAAGCCCGTAATGTTGAGCGAAGTCTGGCCTAGCTCCGACGAGGTATTGGCGCTCATACCGCAAGCATTCGATGCAGCGATGTATCGCAAGCTCTACAGCAACGTTACCGCAGAGAATCCTCTCTGGGATCAGGTTCCTGCGAGTGCTGGAGTGGTCTATGAGTGGGACACAAGTTCAACGTATATTCAGCAACCCCCCTATTTTGAGGGTTTTTCAATGACTCCACCGACGCAATCAGCGATCCATGGTGCGCGCGCATTGGCTATTTTTGGTGATTCGGTAACTACTGATCATATTAGCCCAGCTGGAGCGATCAAGAAGGATTCACCAGCAGGTCGATATTTAATCGGTCGTGGGGTAGCTTTCCAGGATTTTAACAGCTACGGAGCGCGGCGTGGTTCACATGATGTTATGGTTCGTGGCACCTTCGCCAATGTCCGAATAAAGAACCTGATGCTTCCGGGAGTTGAGGGTGGTGTTACGGTTCATCAGCCTAGTGGTGATCAATTATCAATCTACGATGCCGCAGTAAAGTACGCGCAGAACAAGACGCCTTTGATAGTTTTTGCTGGTCAGGAGTACGGAACCGGCAGCTCTCGTGACTGGGCTGCTAAAGGAACGATGCTGCTTGGCGTAAAGGCGGTAGTGGCCGAGAGTTTTGAGCGGATCCACCGTAGTAACCTAATAGGAATGGGAGTGCTACCGTGCCAGTTTAAGAGTGGAGAATCGGCCAAGAGTCATGGATTAACAGGCACAGAAGAGTTTGAGATCCGTGGTATGGAGCATGGGATCACCCCAGGCCAGGATGTTACGCTGGTAGTAAAGCAAAATAGCCAAGATGGTAAAGAGATTACAGTAAAGGAGATTACAGTAAAGCTGCGAGTCGATACATCGATTGAGGTCGAGTACTTCAAACACGGTGGAATCCTGCCATATGTATTGCGATCGATAGTTAAT
>CAZZLV010000228.1:0-4367 GCA_964655155.1 uncultured Bdellovibrionales bacterium | reverse complement strand
TCACGTCCGGAAACGCCAATTCTACCCACTCGATTCCACGAAGAGCCTTTTATTTAGACTAAATCACACGCGCCAGGCAAAGACGGTAATAATGAATTTATCTGCGGAGCAGTGGAGAAATGGCGGAGCATCTCGATCAACAGGTAGCCAGGTAGCGTGGTGTAGGTCTGACAGCATGTAACGAAAGCCGTATCTCTCAAAGTTAGAGAGTAGGGCCCCCAGGCGCTGTGGACACTCAAACATGTGAGCTTCAACTAAGAATAGCCTTGCGTTGCGAAGGGCGTCACCGCAATCGGCGATTATCTCGAATTCAGCTCCTTCAATATCAAGCTTAACTAGCTCAACCGGAGACTGAGATAAAAGAGTCTTCAACCTCATCGATGGTACGAGCAAAGAGTTTGGCATTTCAGAGGAGGCGGAGGGATCCTCCCGTACCTTTCCAGCATCGTCTGTAGAGCATTCGAAACGCACTCCGCGATCATGTATCCATACGGCATTTTGGCGAACCTCAACGTCACTGATGCCAAAAGCATTAAGATTAAATCGCAGCACCTCGCAGATGGAGGGGTCGGCCTCAAAGGCTATGATTTTAGCATTTGGATATCGTTGCTTAAAAAAAAGCGTTGCTAATCCGATATGTGCGCCACAATCAAGGATAACAGGGGCAGGGGCATCTGACTGAAAATCATACAAAGCTTCTCCAAAGATCTGCATCGTTTGATGGTAGAAGCTATGGAGATCGACATACCTAAATGGACGTTGTTCTAAAAGAAGCTCTCCTGGGGTACGACGAGGAAATCTCTCTAAGTTGTTCTTTAGAAAAGAGATGATCTCCGCTAAGCTGCCCTTAAGTTCATTTGATGTACTATTCATGGTTGATATCTCTGTAAGCTTGGTTTTATTTGAGCGATAGTCGTGCAAACTTTATTCGCAAGGAGTTCGCTACAATAATTACATCAGATCCGGTCATGATAAGTGCCCCTGCAAGGGGTGATATGTACCCCAGGGCTGCTAACGGTATCGCTATAATGTTGTAGAAAAAAGCCCAAAATAAGTTCTGCTTTATAGTTTTAACAGTGATGCGCGCTAGCCGTATTGCAGCTGGAAGGTTACGCAGAGAATCTCCCGACAGGATCACCTGTGCGGAGTGCATAGCAACATCTGATGCTGAGCTTAGTGATATACCGACAGAGGCTTCTGCGAGTGTTGGTGCATCATTAATTCCATCTCCAACGTATGCAATCGGCAGACGAGCCTGTTTCTCACGAATAAGCGCTAACTTTTCATGTGGAAGTCGCTCGCTATGAATGTCGACGATACCTAGTTCAGCCGCTACAGCCTGGCTCTTTGCACTGGTATCGCCACTAACTAGTGAAGGTGAGAGTCCAAGGTCGCGCAGCTCACTAATAATTTGCGCGGCCTCCGGTCGCACGGAGTCTGAGATCTGCAGGCTAGCAATCAGGGAGTTGTTCTTTATCAGAACGATATCAGCTGGCACTGATAGATCATAGTGCGACATAATACGCAGACCACCACACGAGAAGGTATCACCACTTGTGGTGACCCCTTCGAGACCGACCCCCTTTGTTTCGATTACGGACTTGAAGCTCTCCGTAGAGGAAAATTGAGCAAACTCCTTCACTAACGCTTTAGCGATCGGATGTGATGAGTTGCGTTGTAGGGCGGCGATAATACCACCAGCATATTCGGAAGATGTGTCGCCGTAGGTCTTAAAGTTTACTACGCGTAGTTGACCATCTGTTAGTGTGCCGGTTTTATCGAATCCGATCGCATGAACAGCAGCAAGGCGCTCCAGGGTATCACCACCACGAATGAGTATGCCGGATGTGGCAGCTCTACCGAGGGCAACCATAATTGCTGTAGGAGTCGCTAGTCCCATAGCGCAGGGGCAGGCCACAACTGCGATAGCTAGCGCCCGAACTAGTGCTTCAGTTGCAGAGAGTTCAAAAAAGAGCAGACCGCCGACAAGAACTATTGCACTGACGAGTATGACCCCAGGTACAAATACGGCGCTAACCGCATCTCCTAGCCTCTGAATTTGGGGTTTTCGTTGATGAGCCTCATGAACTAGCTGCACTATAGACGCCAGCACAGTATTGTTACCAACCGCATCGGCGCGGATTACAGCAGAGCCTGAAGCAACTATCGATCCACCGATAACGCGGCTACCAATCTGTTTATCTACTGGTAGTGATTCTCCGGTAATCATCGTTTCGTTACATGCAATTAGACCGTGACAAATCGTTCCATCAGTTGGAATGGTATCTCCGGTGTTAATACGAAGTAGATCGCCAACGATGATATCGTTAGTTTTGACCTCATCCGTTGCGCCGCTAAAGTTATCTTTATCTCGTAGTCGAGCTGCCCGATGTGGTTGCAATGCCGCCAAGCTTTCAATTGCGCTAGTAGTTTTACGAACAGCTCTATCTTCTAGTAGGTGTCCGATCATTACAAAAGTAACTATTGAACTCGTCGCTTCAAAGAAGATCATCTCGTGCGATAGCCCTGCGAGCAAACTAATTATACTCGATGTATATCCAGCGACGATCCCTAAGCAGATCAGTACATCCATGTTTGCAACGCCGGCCCGCAGAGAGCGCCACCCAGAGCTGCCAAAGTGCAGAACGCCTATAGTAAAAACAGGGGTAGCCAATGCACACTGTAACCAAGGGGCATGGAGTGTGGAGTGAGGAAGGAACATTGCAACTAGCATCGGGAGTGTGAGCACTGCAGCTAGGGTGGCTTTTAGGTAAAGCGCTACGTTGTGTGAGTGTTGATCGTGGTCGTGGTGATCTAGATTACCGGCAACGTTTGGGCCATTTTCATCTTTTACTGAATAGCCCAGTCGCACGACGCTTTTTACGATCTCCGGAATCAAACTTGGAGATGCCACTGAGAAAGTCGTTTGACCAGTAGCGTAGTCGACACTTGGTGCATGGGCTCCGACTCTCAATAGGTGCTTTTCAAGCGAGAGTGCGCAGTTGGTGCAGTGCATTCCTGACACCTTAATTGCAACGCGTTGTTGGGGCCTACGTGGATCAGATACGGGCTGGTGCATGAGAAAATATAGTTCGGGAGCTTTATCAGTTCTTCTTAACGGGCTCTCTAAAAGCTGCTCTTTTTGGGTTCAAATCTAGTGATTATTATCCTCTCCAGAGCTCGATAAAACAACCGCTAAGAATACTGATCCTAAATTCGGCAATTAAGGAGTATGAAAATGGTGCAGATGGCTAAAAGCACGAAGTATTTTGAACTTTTCTTAAGGCGCAACCCTGGCACCGTCAGGGTGAGCATCGAAAATTCAAAAGACGAAGTGATTTTAGTCAGATGTGCCATTTTCAGACCCGCAACTGCCGAAGTTAGGCTTATTTGGCCACAGTAATTCTATCTCCACAATCCGCGCTTTTCGCGACGACCTTCGCCGAATGCTGCCGCCAGTCGTTGACGGTACTTGATGTTAGGCGGAATAGTTAGAATGTAAGCGTAACCCGCTCTGAGGATCTCCTCGTTGACCAAACGTGGTCTACCTGGGTCGCCGCGTGTAATCCAGACATATGCCAGAAGGCGTTGGTACTTGTCGCGTCGAGAAACATCGAATTCAAGGAGTATTGTAGATTTTTTTGGCAAGAGTTCGCGGGTGTAGTCACTAGCTCGATTGCCGAGTTGTAGGATCGTTTTTTGATCCGTATTGTAATCGCGTGACTGTAGCTCAGCGCGGTGATTTGGCCGCGACTCGGGGGTATCTATGCCGATTAACCGCACGTGTTCTCGGCGTCCGTCAAGATCGACTATGATGGTATCACCATCGATAACCTGAAGGACTTGTGCAGCTTTGGCAGATTCCGGCACAGTAGCGCGCGCGGCCGTGCTGAATATCGCTGTGCTGAGCAGTAGTAGCGCAGTTAAACAGATGGTTGAGCAAGAAAATATCCCGAACATTGCACGAAAGTACAAGATTCGGGCAAGCAAGTGCAAGGAAGCACTTGCAAATTTCGAAGCGCAGCGGAGGAATTCGGAGCCTACAGTTTGTGTGGGCACGATGGGCCCCACAAAAACTGTAGGCGATGAGGAAAAAGGCCATCGATGGCCTTTTTCCGAGCATTTTTCACGGTGAGCGTAGCGAGCTTCGTGAAAAATACGGGATAGGTAACTACTCATCGATATTAAAACATGGCTCTTCGTGGAATCGAGTGGGTAGAATTGGCGTTTCCGGACGTGAACATGCACGTGCACGTAAACGTGATCGTACCCGAAGAAGTGTGGTCACACGCCCTTAAAGGCAAAGCTTAGCAAGCATGGCAGCAATCCGTGTAAGCAAAAGCTTTCCGGCACGATACTCGTCGGGG
>CAZZLV010000227.1:0-4369 GCA_964655155.1 uncultured Bdellovibrionales bacterium | reverse complement strand
TCGTGCCCGCTGCGGTTTTTCTTGAGAATTAAACGCCACAGGCTATAATCCCAAATTCGGCAGTTGCGGGCCCGAAAACGGCGCATCTGGCTAAAATCACTTAGTCTTTTGAATTTTCGGTGCTCACCCTGACGGTGTCAGGGTTGCGCCTTAAGAAAAGTTCAAAATACTTGGTGCTTTTAGCCATCTGCGCCATTTTCGTTCTCCTTAACTGCCGAATTCAGGGTTAATGGTTTTGCGCTAAATCACTATAGATTTTTGTTATGATTTGCCTCCGCCAATAGTTAGCATATCGATCCACATGAACAAGCAGCGCATATTAACTATTGTTGCGGTCGTCTGTTTGGTGCAGCTTGCTGTCTTAAGCGCTCGTCAATTAGAAGATAAAAACTCTGATCTGCAACGCCTGCGAATTTACGTTCATACCTTAGCTTCTAGTGCCGCCAATCTCTTTGCAGATCACTCCGTATCGACATCGGCGAACAAATCGCAAGCACCTGAGACTGAACTGGCGCTAGCGCCAGTTCCAACGCGCCCGCGAGAATTAGCTCCTACTTTTATTAGAGACGAAACCGATGCTCAAACGGCAGCAAAATCAGCACCTTCGTGGCCTACAAAAGCATCCCAAGAAATAGCGCAGAAGAGCGCAGCTCTACGCGATCCGTTTATTCCCTTTTTCTCCATTCGTAATAATTCTAGGGGTGCTGCAGATCACCCTCTCAGCAACTATTCTCTTAAAGAGCTTCGAGTTACAGCGATTATTAGTGACTCAACAGGAAATTTCTCAGCTTCGATCGAGGCTCATGATGGTAAGAGCTTTATCGTGCGCGTCGGCACAAGAGTTGGCGAAAACGGTGGCCAAATTGACAAAATCACTTCAAGCACGATCTTCATCTCTGAGCCTCAAGGCTCTGGTATCAAAGGCTCTGGTATCAAAGACTCTGGAACCATAGACGGGCCTGTAACGCGAGAACTCTCGCTTAAAACTCCGCAGAGTAGCTCTGCTGGAGTTGTCACTGCTGGACTTGCTAAGTAGTAAAACAGATCTCGCTCTGGACTTTTGGTGGAAGCTATATTCCCTGCGGCCCCCTCACGAGAGCACCCCGACCATGAATAATCGCGGCCAGTCGATCAAGCGACCGATACGAAACAGCCTCTGCAACGGCATCCTCAGTTACTGAATCCTGCCCCGCAAGATCGGCGATCGTTACAGCTACTCGCAGTACCCGGGTAAATCCACGCGCACTGATTCCTATTCGGCGCACAGCTTCCGTAAGTAAACGCCGAGCTCCGTCTAAAATTACGGTCTGACTGCGCAATGCGCCATCGCCCAATTGACTGTTCAGCACTCCTTGTCGCTCGATCTGCCGCTTGCGCGCGGCAAGAACCGCTGAAACAAGAGTATGAGAGCTCTGTGCAGTGGTCGGCCTAGCCCATACTAAATCGTCAACGTTCACAGCATCCAACTCAACATGCAGGTCGATCCGATCAAGAATCGGCTGTGATAGCTTGGCCAGGTAATCCCTAACTGCATGATGTGAGCACCGACACACCCCCACTCCCGAACCAAAGCGACCACAGGGACACGGATTCATGGCTGCTATTAATTGAAAACGCGCCGGAAACTGCACGGAGGCTTTGGCTCGTGCGATCTGCACCCAGCCCGTCTCCATTGGAGAGCGTAAAGCCTCAATACCGCTCCGGCGAAATTCCGGAAATTCATCGAGAAATAAAACTCCGCGGTGCGCTAAGCTAACCTCGCCAGGTCGAGGGCCCATGCCGCCGCCAACAAGCCCTGCATCACTTACCACGTAATGCGGTGTCCGCACGGGCCGCACGCCGGCAAGGATCGTATCCGTCGGCTGTGCTGCTACACTATGAATCTGCAACACCTCAAGCATCTCATTAGAGCCTAACGGCGGCAAAAGGGTCGACATCCGTTCAGCAAGCATGCTTTTGCCGCATCCAGGTGGTCCAATCATAAGCAGGTTGTGCCCTCCGGCTGCTGCGATCGTTAGCGCTCGCTTAGCGAGGTGCTGTCCTAGAACATCATCAAGTGTCTTAACCTGTCCCTGCTCTCTTGGAGTTGGGCGTACCTTGCGCTCTGGAACCTCAGCTCCTTTTAGAATCCTAATCGCCTGTGCGAGAGACCGCACACCGACTACTGTCACCCCCTGCACTACTGCGGCCTCGGTGCCATCCTCATCTGGAACTAGAATCATCCCAATACCCTGGCGCACCGCCGATAGCGCATGGGCCGTAATGCCTGCTGTGTGCTTAACCTCTCCGGATAGAGATAACTCGCCGCACGCCGCTATCCCAGATAGAGCCTCCTGTGGCAGTGCGCCGAGAGCACAGGCGAGAGCCAGCGCTATCGGCAGATCAAAGCATGCGCTATCTTTGCGAACCTCCGCCGGAGCTAGATTGACTAAGATAACTGGTGCTACATCAAGCCCCGACATCTCGAGAGCAGATACTATCCGCTCGCGTGATTCGCGCACTGCGGCGCCACCTAGCCCGAGGATTGAGAACTTCTTCTCCCCTTCCTTCATGCTGACCTCGACCTGTACCGCAACAGCTTCAAGACCAACTATGCAACTTGTTTGTGATGTAGCGAACATATCAAGATAATCGCTCTTTTAGCGCAAAAAGTTGCTTAATCCGTATTTTTCACGAAGCTCGCTGCGCTCGCCGTGAAAAATGCTCGGAAAAAGGCTATCCATGGCCTTTTTCCTCAGCGCCTACAGTTTGAGTGAGACCCATAGTGCCCACACAAACTGTAGGCTCCAAAAGCCGCTATATCGCTACGGACTTTTGAAAAACGCTATACCAGATGCAGATCGCATTCCCTCTTTGCATCCAAGCAGTTAGGCGCTAACCTAGAGGGCATATCTCACTGATACAGGCCTTATCGAGAGTACTGCCGATGTTTAGTTTAAAGACCTATCCATATCTTCTACGCCAACTCCGAATACAACGAATGATTATATCACTTAAGCTCATGCGATCTATCGCGGTATCAATTATTGCAGGCACGCTGGTACTTGCATCAAACGTTTCAGCCGAGGGTAAGAAGTCCCCTTTCGCAGCTGGTCCACGAACGATCGCTTCTCGCGAGCGGGTTACGGTGCTGATTGATCGCGAGATAACTGACGGCAAGAGATTTATAGTACTTAAGATCTCCGTTCCTACTGACTCAGAGGTAAAAGCTTTTTTATTGTCCGATCCGCCGCGGGTAGTTGTAGATTTCGAGGGGGCCTCAATTAAAAAGAGCGAGGAATTCGCCGCTCCCGATAACGAGGTGATCAAGCAAGTTCGACTCGGCGCGCATCCTTCAAAGATACGCTTTGTTCTTGATATGAAGCGCAACACGCCGCCCCAGTATGAGTGGAAGGCCGGTAAGCGCCAGGCGATCTTCAAGTTCTTCGAAGGACAGGTAGAAGCTGCAGCTCCAGCGGCACCCGCTCCGTTAATCCCATCTGCTGCCCCAGCGGTGACACCTCCTAGTGCAATTCTGCCTACACTGCCGCCTGCCACTCCGACCCTAGCTCCAACCACAGCACCTGCTACCGCAGCGACAACAGCGCCAACAACAGCGCCAACTATAGCACCTTCGCACACTCCGACACTGCCCCCAACTGCACAACCAACGATGACTCCGAGTGCTACTCCTAAAACTACCCTCTCAGATCTGGAGCCAACGATTGCAGCTAATGCCCCGGCGGCCGCTACGGCCCCAGCGCCTTCACTACCAGGCGATCAGGCCAAACAAGCAGCAACTAATCTCGGAGACATAGAAGATAACGCTGCGCAGCCCAAAGTGCCAACTACCTTTAGCATTAAGGGATACAAGTTTGAGTATGCTGCTAATAAGGTTCCTGTGCTCAAGATACTGCTCAATAAGCCCCAAGCACAGGCTCAGATCAGCAAGGTTGATGAAGAGACCTACAAAATTGAGATCAAGGATTGCGGCATTGCTGATGAAGATCTTGAGCTACCCCAATTCCCGCCCCATGACTTTATCGGATTTGTGATGGTAGTTGCCGAGACCGTCGGTAAAAATACCGAGGTCAGTATCAGTATTGAGGAAGATATAGTGCTAGGTACCGTAGTTAACGGCAACGAAATCTGGGTCAAGAAACCTTAGTTAGCCCGAATATTGCACGAAAGTGCAATATTCGGGCGAGCAAGTGCAAGGAAGCATTTGCAAATTCCGAAGCGCAGCGGAGGAATTTGGATTTTCACGGCGAGCGCAGCGAGTTTCGTGAAAAATACGGGTTATAGCGTTTTTCAAAAGTCCGTAGCGATATAACGGCTCTTGGAAAACGCTATCGATTCGCGGATGCGAATCAAAACAACAACCTATAGT
>CAZZLV010000226.1:0-4389 GCA_964655155.1 uncultured Bdellovibrionales bacterium | reverse complement strand
GTGAGCACCGAAAATTCAAAAGCCGCAGTGATTTTAGCCAGATGCGCCGTTTTCGAGCCCGCAACTGCCGAATTTAGGTTTAACCACCTGCTTCATTTTGGTTCACCTTAACTGCTGTTTCTAGGATAAATGGACTCGGGCTACAATCTATCGTAACCTTCCATGCGAAGGAGAACCCGATGAAAACCCTATTCTGCACAGCACCTAAGATAATCGAGGTTCAAGAGGCAGCTGAACCGGCCATAACTAACCCAACCGACGTAATAGTTCGAGTTATGCGCGTCGGAATCTGCGGAAGCGATGGAGGGCGCTGGGAATGGACCAATGCCCTCCTTAAGCAGCCACACATCGGGGGACACGAGTATGCCGGTATTGTGGAGGCTATTGGGCCGGAAGTTTCTTCGGCCTTTCCAAACCTGCGAGTAGGTACGCGTGTAGCAGGTATGCCGATTGACCACTGCTCCGCATGCGATCTCTGTAGCTCAGGACTCTCGCAGCATTGTGCCAAGCGCCGTGTTATGGGGGCCCACCCGACGTGGCCGGGCGCATTCGCAGAGCTCGTAGTGAGCGCTGCAAAGCTGCTGGTGCCGATCCCTGATGACCTGTCGTTTGATCAAGCCTGCACAACAGAGCCGGCAGCTTGCTCCACTTGGGTAGGAGATCGCTGCGAGCTCTTTTGTGGTGGCAGCCTTAAGGGTAAAAACGGATTGATTGCAGGTGGGGGGCCGATCGGCTTCTTTGCGCTGCAAGATGTAATAGCTCGTGGTGCAAGCAAAGTAGTCGTTACCGATGCTGACCCTAATCGCCTTAAATCAATCGCCGCTGCGGGAGGCATTCCACTATCCGTAGGCCCTGGGGTCGATGTCGTTGCCGAAGTGAACAAAATTCTTGGTGGTTTAGCAGATTTCTCCGCTGATTGCGTTGGATTTACAGAGACCCGTGATCAATGCGGCTTCGCCACCAAGCCATATCATCCTAGCGCCTGGTGCGGATTGCACGTGGATGGGCCATCACCGATCGCTGCCGGTCAATTTATTCGCCGCGGTGTAGTGAGCGTGGGGGTGTTTGCATACACACCAGCGGCTTACAAGATAGCTGGTGAACGACTCCGCTCAGGTCAGATGGGGCTACCTGATAGTGATGTGGTTTACTGTGGTTTTGAGGAAGGTCAGCGATGGTTTACGCGCCTCTTTGCCGACAAAACTCCCGGCAAACCTGCTAAGGTGATCCTGGATCCAACCCGGTAAATCTAAACCTAAAAACAGCAGTTGCAGTGTAATAGAGCCAGAAGGAGCTGGCTTTTCGCGAGAAATAGCGCTTGGGCTGAAGCACTCCTCCTTGCCATGCTGAAGATAGGATAGGATCGGCTAAGCGCGTTTATCCTAAATTCGGCAGTTAAGGCGAATGAAAATGGTGCAGGCTTTTCGAGGAGGGAGGATTATGCGATCTTTTGGCCTTGGCTTACTTAGCGCAACTTTTACACTCACATCCCTTATCGATTTAGCTGGCGCTCAAGAGCGATTTACCGCAGAAGTGCAGGCGATTACTCCGTGCGAGCTCTATGCCCCAAACAAAATCCGAGAGTGTCCGCAGATTATGATTCCGATACAGGCCACACTCGCGCTTACTCTGCTTGAGGGTAAGAAAAGTCGCGCGCTCTTTATCAAATCTGATAAAGACGGCCATCTCGATTGTTCGCTGCCTGCTGGGAGATACCGAATAGCCCTAAGGAGCGTTAATACCGGCAGCGGTCGTTTTAACCCACGAACACTTAAGATATCACCCGCAGAGTTACAGGTAGCTCAAAATGCAGCGCCCGTTCTGTTGCTGGTATCGCACCGATTAAGGATGTCGGTTAACCGAGGCATCGCTGTGGCAGCTACTTCTGATTAAACTTTAGCTCGATGCGGCGATTTTTGGCTAAGGCCTCCTCTGTGCTACCACCCTCTATTGGCTGATGCTCACCGTAGCCTGTTGCGGCCAACCGCGCAGCAGGGATTCCAGCCTCCTGAAGGAACTTTACCACCGAAAGTGCTCGTGCAGTCGAGAGCTCCCAGTTTGACGGAAACTGCGGCGTACTAATCGGTCGCCTATCGGTGTGACCAACTACGGTAAGGATCCAGTTTACCTCCTTAGGGATAGAGTTAGCGACTGTTTTAAGCGTTTCCGCCATCTTTTGAAGCTCGACTTTACCTCCCTCTTCAAGCTGCGCCGATGCTGACGGAAAGAGTACCTCTGATTGAAATACAAAGCGATCTCCTACTACACGGATCTCAGGACGATTACTAAGAGCCTTCTTGAGCTTTCCAAAGAACTCAGATCGGTAATCCGCCAACTCCTCAACCTTTTTCACCATCGCTCTCTTAAGCTTCTCATCAAGGTCGGTTATCTTTTTATCCTTGTCGAGCAGAGTGCTCTTAGCCGACGTTAGATCAGCCGTGAGCAACTCAAGCTTCTTGTTTAGTTCCTGAATCTGTTGGGCAAGAGCTGCAAGCTGCTGATTGAGCGAATCAGCCTGCACTTTTGCCTTGGTCACTTCGGCGTTTGCGCTATCGCGTTCCGCTTGAAATGCTGCCGCTAGGCGCTCCTTCTCAGATACCGTTGTGCGCAGCAGATTGAGATCCGCCAAACCACGCTGATAGTTGGCCTCAAGCTCAGCGTTTTTAGCCTTAAGGGTTTTAGTCGTATTCTGTTCAAGAGAGAGCGAATCCGTCAACGCTCGCAAACGCACGGCTAGCTCATCAAGTGCTATCTCTTTGGAATTGAGGGTACTGCCCAGGTAGAACTGGGCTGCAACCATCACCATCAATACCAGGGCGATCATCATCAGCATCGACGACAGCGCGTCGACGTATCCTGGCCAGACATCAAAATCCCTACGTTTCAGGCGGCGCGATGCGTAACTCATACTAGAAGCTCTTCTCTTGAGCGGTAATAACCTCAGTTTCTCGATTTAACCCTGGGCCTGCGAGTAACCGAGCGATTACTCTTAATTCCCCACGCAACTCCTCTGTCTGCACCTCAGATGCCACTGCCAACTGTCGCGAGAAGTCACGAATACTGAGATCTATACTGCGCGCATGTTGCTCGACTGATAATACTCCTGGGTTGTTGAGGATTGCAGCCAGGCGTTCGACTACAGGCGCTGCTTCCTGCTGAAAGTGCACCATCTTGGATAGAAATCCTGCCTGCGACTTTAAATGTGTATCAAGCGCTGTCAGTACATCTTGTAAAGTACGCGCATTCATCTGCTCTGTTACTCGCACCTCTACCTGTTGGCGCAGAGTTCGCTGGAGTCTTTCAAGTTGATCGGTCAGGCTGTGCACAACGGCATCCTGATAACCAGCACCTGCTCTACTCACTGGAAAGCGCATACCCGAGAAGTCATCGCCACCAACACCACTATCGAGACTAGCTGTATCCTTTGAGCCGAGGATCTCTTCGAGTTCGGCGCAGAAAAGGTTCTGTGCTCGACCAGCCTGCAGATCCATAAATCCTAAGATTAGTGATCCAGCCAATCCGAATAACGACGCACTGAAGGACACACCCATACCAGATATCGGTTTCTGCAAACCTTCCTTAAAGGTATTGAAAACTGCTTTGATGTCACCATCACCCAAGCTCATTCCACCTATAACAGCACCGATACCACCCACTGTTTGCAGCAATCCCCAAAAAGTTCCAAGGAGACCGAGCAGAATAAGCACATTCATTACGTAGCGCGAAACATCACGGCCATCATCAAGTCGGACGAATACACCATCGATCATCGCTCTTAGCGACAGCGTGCTGCAGCTCGCCTGAGGCCCCCCCTTATTACCTATCAAAGGAGTAAGTGGAGCGAGTAGAAATGGCACAGGCTCCTTGATATCCGCAGAGCTCATGCGCTCAGACATCCAGCGAGCAGAATAATCAATTCGTAGTAGCTGCCGTATCGCCGCAGCTACCCCACTGCATAGTGTTACCAGTATTAGGGCATTGAATATCGGATTAGACTCAAAAGCCCTCTGCAGGCCAGCGAGCAACAAGACTCCCGAAATCGCGACGATTACAGCGAACCCCACTACGGTGTACAGCGCTACAGTTGGACGAGTCATACCACTATTCCTAGAATGAATTAAATCAATATGTTATGTCATGCAATTCACACGTATAGCTGCGGCATACGTGAGACATCTTAGGAGTAAGATGCCGCTACCGACACTTTTGAGTTCAGATAAAATAGGCTCTTCGTGGAATCGAGTTGATATAATCCTAAAAACGGCAGTTAAGGAGGATGAAAATGGTGCAGATGGCTAAAAGCACGAAGTATTTTGAACTTTTCTTAAGGCTTGAGCCCTGGCACCGTCAGGGTGAGCACCGAAAATTCAAAAGACAAAGTGATTTTAG
>CAZZLV010000225.1:0-4421 GCA_964655155.1 uncultured Bdellovibrionales bacterium | reverse complement strand
TTCGTGCTTTTAGCCATCTGCACCATTTTCATACTCCTTAACTGCCGAATTTAGGCTTAAACTTCTTACGTTTCTAAGTAGATAGCAGAAGAACTGCGATGCCTGGCTACACTAGAACCACTTCAATTCGCGCAGAGCAGGCGCCAGCACTAAGTCAAACGCACTTGGTAGCGGATCTCCTTTGGGTGCAACTAATTCACGCACCTCATCGAGCAACACTAGCTGCGCTCGTCGGCCGATCATCTGCCAGCGATTCATAACGTGAGAAACGTATGGAGCTGAATCGATCAGGGTACTCGATAGCGCATCTGCAACACCCGCCACACTAAAATTATCGCGCACATAGGCCGCGCCTGCCGCACCGTACTCCCTGCGCCGCACTGCGGTGGCTTTCTGCAGAGCACAGAGAATCTCCCCAAGCTCAGCCGCTTCGTGTATGCCCGGAATAACCTTAAAAACTACATCGTCGGGGAAATCATCGCCTTGAGCAGCACGAGCCGATATTACCGGACAGCCAGTGGCTAGCGAGATCTGGATAAATGGAGCGAGGTGCCCGAACGGGCTGGTATGCAGGTGTAGAGCTACATCGCTATTGGCAACGATCGTAGCCCAAGCTTCAAGCGAGCGCGGCGAAACTAGCTCGACACGAGATTCAACTATACCGAACTCGTTAAGCAGCTCTTGCGCTGGAACTCTCTGCGCCTCATCGACCAGCCAAGTAAGATGCCACTCACCTGAAAGGTCTCGTAGGATCGGCAGAACTTTATGTGAACGCCCCTCGATTCCGGGGACTGAAACCGTAGCGATCTCTAACCTCGCATCATGCTGTATAGCGCTAACTCCACTGGTCACTACCGGCACAGGAAGCAGAGCTGTGCAGTGGGTTCCGTCTATAGCCTCAAGCCGATTACTGACCATACGCTTAAACTCATGACTGGCCCAATCAGAGCTAAAAAGCACTACTGGGCAGAGCGATGTTTCACGGAATGCTCTTGGCCACAACTGATGCGGAGCTTCTGCACGGTCAGCAAACTCTACCGTTGAATCCATAAACTGCTTAATGGTGCGTTCCCAAGGGGATGTGTGACAAGCTTCAGGGCCCAAATCATTGCAGAATAGGTCGTGCACCCAAACCACTCCTGGCATTAACCCAATATGTCCGCGGATAAAACGACACGCCGGCGAATCTTCGAGTTGATAGAAAAATAGATCAAAGGGAGCCTCTCTGTGGCGCATATAGGCCTTCAGAGAATGCAAGAGTGGCACGCCGAATATCTTGCTGGGGCTCGCTCCAGCTGTGACCAGATTAGCCTGATCCGAAAACACCTCGATCGAGTGCACCTTCGAAAGCTCGGGCACCATGAGACGCGAGCAATACGTAGAGAGGCTCTCAGGACGACCAACCGAGATGTCCGTAAACCAAGCGATGCGCAACCGCGACTCAACCATGGCATTACCTATACGTTAACACTTCCGCCGATACTTGAGCACTTTTGCTGACCTTCAAGGGGTGAGAGAAGCTGCTCTATAACGCGATCCCAGCCGCTCTCAGTAATACCTGCCTGTTCAATAAATGATCGCGCACGAGCACCTATGGCAGCCGCTAGCCCTGCTTCGCTCCGCAAGCGGTTGCAAACCTGCGCTACAGCCTCTGGGTTCGGCTGCACTATAAATCCGTTCTCTCCATCTTTTACAAACTCTAAGGTGCCTCCGCTATCACAGGCTGTAATAAGCGGTTTTCCGCTCGCCATCGCCTCAAGGGTCACGTACCCGTAGTCTTCATTGTATGGCGCGTAAAAAACAGCCAGGGCTCGAGCATACAAGTTAAGCAGCTCGTCATTAGCTACCCGACCAAGAAACTCTACTCGCGCACCAAGGCCATGCTTTCTGACCTCATTGGAAAAGAACTCCAGCGCATCCGGTTCATCGGGGACACCAATTACCTTCAAAGTCAGGCCCGGTGTTTGCGCGAGTGCATTGATCATCATATCAAGCCGTTTAATGCGGCAGATACGACCCACTGATAAGATATATGGCTCCGATTTCTCACTGCGATAAGCATTACCTAGAGGTAACGGCGGATACAACACCTCTGAGTCGAGTCCATTAAAAGCCTGAAGTCGATCGGCAACATTTTTAGAGATTGATGAGCGATAGGAACACTCTCCTAGCACCTTGGTATCTCCATCGGTTAATACCTTTCGCAAAGCCTCATCACGCGGATCATCCCCAATATCTGAGTACTGGGTGCCATAAAGCTCATAGATCGAGCGTTGTTGGTGAACCAGCCAAACACTTTTACGAGGATGTCTGGCATAGTAGCTCGGGAACTTAGTCGCTATCACCAAGTCGATCGCTTTGCCGCAAAAGTTCTCCAGATCCAGTGCACGCCACATCGCTGCTTGCGTGACTAGATTTTGCTTTGGTAGCGGATTGTAGGGCAAGGCGATAACATCTGCCTCATGGCCGCGTCTTTCAAGCTCTTTAACCAGTGTGGCCACAAGCACGTCTTGCCCACCGTGGCTAAACGGAACCTTAACACCGAGAACGAGTATTCGCGCCATACATCCGACCTTACATCTGCCGTTACATCCGCCCTGGCACTCTACCTTGCGCCCGGCCTTAGGCCTCAAGGACTATGCAATAATCTTGATGCCCATACAGCAACCGATTCAGCTGCGAGATATTCTCATTGATTCTACTAATCGCATCACCCACAGCTGGCGTATGAGACGAATCAATAGGGATCTCTTTAAGCAGATGATTCGGCGATACCGGCGAGAGCATCCTAGTTTCAACGATCTTTAGCCCGGCAAGTGTTGCCATGTATCCCAAGGTATCCGGGTGCATCGGCCAGACATGCGTGGGATCGCGGAAGTAGTTCGATGAAAGTGCCAAAAGCGACTGCGGATTGATCGTTTCAAAAGCGATCCTGCCCCCTGGGCGCACCTTCTGCTTCACTAGCTCACACAGCTCCTTAATCTGCTCGCGACTGAGGTGCTCTACTACCTGTATAGCCACCACTCCCCCTAGCGAAGCATCGGGGAGGGTTCGTAGGTGTGCTATGCCATCACCATACAAGCTCTTACATCCATTCGCATTAGCAACATTCACCATAACGGTATCGAGATCCACACCGTAGCTCTCAATCCCTGCCGCCTTAAGGAGTCGCAGTAATTCGCCACGCCCCGAGCCAATATCGAGCACGGCGCCGCGAGCATCCCTGAAAATATCCGAATATATGCGGGTACGACGTCCGATCTCCTCCTCACTGCCCCTGTAGCGATTCTCAAGCAAGAGGTACGAACGACTTGGTGTAGTCGTGCTAAAGGTCCTTGTCGCCTCTGATGTTGGCACAACCGAAGCTGGAGCGACCGGGGCCAACGGTGGATTTGGATCGGAGAGAGCATGTGCGTTGTTGATAATCCCCTCCAGGCCACGCACCATTGAATCTATCTGAGCCAACCGTTGCTCAAAACTAGTCGAGAGATCAACTAACTGTCGCTGCAAAGCAAAGATAGTTTGAGTTTTTTCGTCATCTACTCGCTGCACCATCAGCTCAAGCTCTTTTGAGATCCGTTCGTCACGAGCATCGATATATCTTCCGGTTTCGTTTAGATGTCGCACCAGGTGCTCAACGAACCCTCGCTCTGCCATCAAATATTTGGCAAAGATACTGTTCCGTAAGAATCCAGCTACCTTGCTTTTAAAGAGCACTACTAATCTTCCTACAATCCCACGACGATGAGTAACTATATCGGCCCCAGACAGCTTTGTTTCGAAGGAATAATGGTTATTCAAGTAGCGCAAGTTCTCTGCGTGTTGCAGATCACCGTATTTGATCCCTCGGGAATCAACAAACTTAGCTGCCAGCGGCGATAGTACAGCTCGCTCATCTCGGTGCTGCTCCATATCACTAGCGATACGCTTACGTATGTCAGCCATCAGAGCGGCGATATCGACCGGCACCTCGTTAGGAGCTGTCGGTGCTTGCTCTAAGTCTTGGGATCCATCTAGTGTTTGAACTGGCTCAGACATATCCATATTCTCTTGGGGTTGCCGCCAAAAGGTTGATGATCTTAAGTTACTTGCGGTACGTCAAGTGGGTCTGAAGCGATTAATGGCTGCTGACAGAGAAACGTGGCGAAGCTTAGCGAGCAACAGAATTACGTGGCGAGAATCTGTAACCGAGCTATGGTCGCCTCTCTAAGGTAAAAACCCGTAGGATCTTTGCGGTTTATCGATAGTCACTCCCATTTGTCGATAATACCCCGTAGCAAGAGCGCAAGCTTCATCTCGTCTCTTCGATTAGCAGCAGAGATTCCTTCAAGCCGCTCATTCCCGATGACGACGTATTACCCCAAACTCGGCAGTTGCGGGTCTGAAAATGGAGCATCTGACTAAAATCACTTTGTCTTTTG
>CAZZLV010000224.1:0-4429 GCA_964655155.1 uncultured Bdellovibrionales bacterium | reverse complement strand
AACTCTGGACCCCCAGCTTGCAAGGCTGGTGCTCTACCAACTGAGCTACAGGCCCACGATATGTAACGTACCGATGCAACAGAACAAACCAAGCTAGCAGAGCCTCGACACCAGTGTGCCTAAACTACTTTGGGCCTGCAGCACACTGCAAGCTAACTAGCTAGCCACGGTCCAGATCTGCCGCCGTCACGCCAGACTTGAACTGGTGGGCCAGGGTAGACTCGAACTACCGACCTCACGCTTATCAGGCGTGTACTCTAACCAGCTGAGCTACTGGCCCTCTCCGTTGCGAGGGGCAAAAATAAAGGTAACTAGACCATATGTCAAGCTAAGCGTGTAAATTTACACAACATCGCTATTCCAGCGCTAGCTACTTGCAGCTGCTGGAAAGTAGCGACTGGGATCAAAATGCGCGGCCAAACACAGCTAATTCCAATAAAAGCAGCCGGTTCCACGCGTTTTTGGCCCACCTTAAGCAAGCGCGACTGGGTCACTCTGGGCCAATTTACACAACATCGCTATTCCAGCGCTAGCTACTTGCAGCTGCTGGAAGTAGCGCCTGGGATAAAAATGCTTGAGCAAACACAGTTTATTCCAGTAAAAGCAGCTTGTTCCGCGCACTTTTTTTACTTCTAATGCGTCTAAATTAGTATGGGCCCAGTACTTCTTCTCAGTGCATCGTATGAGCCGATCCAGGTTATATCGTGGCAGAATGCCGTGTGCATGTTCTTTCTGGGAAAAGTAGAGATCATCGAAGAGTATGACCACGATATACGCTCTGTTTCAATAGCGATTAAGGCCCCGGCTGTGGTTAGACTCGTGAAGTTCTTTAAATCGGGAAGGCGTGCACCACCCCTCTCGCGCGCGAACATCTTGGCTAGAGACAACTTTCAATGCCAGTATTGCGCCAGGGAGCTCTCAGCTAAAGAGTCAACTCTCGATCACGTTATTCCACGCAGCCGCGGCGGCAAGACAACGTGGGAAAATATCGTATGCGCCTGCGCAACGTGTAACCGCAGAAAGGGCGGTCAAACACCGAAGGAAGCGCATATGAAGCTACTAAAGGCACCGATCAAGCCAGGTTGGCTTCCAGTGCTACACATAAAACTTCATGGAAAAATTCCACCCTCGTGGTTCACATTCTTGCAAACCCACTCGAAGCCGGGCCGAAGCTGAGGCAGCGCTTTGCAAGATTACATCGTCACCTGTGCTGGTTAAACTTTTCGATGCCCTTAATCCAGCTAAACTATTTCTAGTTGGCGGTTCAGTGCGTGATGCCTTCTTTGATGCCGCAACAACAGATCTTGATCTCACAACTGATTTAACTCCTCAGATAGTTAAAGAACGCTGCATGACTCAAGGGTTGCGGGTCATAGAAACCGGTATTGAGCACGGTACCGTTCTAGTAGTAATTGACGACACACACCTTGAAATAACCACGTTTAGACAACCCACAGACCGAGGGACGCAGATACACGCATCGGATATCAACACCGACCTATCCGGCCGAGACTTCACTATCAATGCAATAGCCTTCTGCGTTTCTACCAAGAAGTTGCTCGATCCATTCGCTGGGATTCAAGACCTCGAAAGTCGTTTGCTTCGAGCCGTTGGAGACCCATTATCCCGCTTTCGAGAGGATCCTCTACGCATGCTGCGCATGATCCGGTTCGGCCCGTCACAGGGGAGAGTAGTCGACAACAAGACCTGGAACGCCGCGACATCAAATATTTTTTGCCTCAAGGATTTAGCTGTTGAACGCATCAAGCAGGAGCTAGAGAAGATCCTTATGAGTCCATGCCCAGCAGCGGGAATTATCGCCCTTAAAGATATCGGAGCTCTCGAATGGACGATTCCAGAGCTGCAAGCGGCGATCGGATTTGAGCAAAACCGATACCACATTCATGATGTCTTCAATCACACCATGGCAGTTCTCGACCGAACGCCCCATGACCGTATCCTGCGATGGTCAGCCGTATTCCACGATATCGGCAAACCTCATACTTTAAGCGTTGATGATGCTGGTGAAAGACACTTCTATCTGCACGAGCTCTCGAGCACTGATTTATCGTGGAGGCGGATGGAGCACTTAAAGTTCTCGCACGACGAGATGAAACGCATCAGCTCAATCGTTCGTCACCACATGCGCCCGCTAAGCTGCGGCCCTGCAGGTGTGCGCAGACTCATCCGCGATCTCGGAGACAATCTAGAGTTGTGGCGGGCCTTCAAGGATGCCGACACATCTCCTACTGTTGCTGCAGAAGAGATTACTAGAACAGCTCGGTCATTTGATGCACTCTTAGAGGCAGAGCGCCGCAAGATGGCCATACCTTCGTACGGAAAACTCGCTGTCAACGGCGACGATCTCAAGGCTTTAGGTGTACCTCCGGGGCCGCTTATGGGACGGATTCTCAAGCAACTAGAAGAAATTATCTTAGATGATCCCCAGAAAAACTCCCGAGAAGACCTCCTTGAAATCGCAAAAAACCTAGCACAATCAAGCTTGTAACTAGTCCTGATGCGTTTTACCTTTGACCTAAATCTGGTCTCTTACTATTCTCCAGAGAATGCTCTGTGGAAAATTTTGTAGTCCGAAATACATAGTCGCTGCCATACTAGCTGTCATGGCGCTTGTAGCGTTTAATGTGGGCCGTCCTGGCATAGAGAACGAAACCGCTGCTGCATTTAATTCCTGGTACAAGGTGATCTCTGATAAACTCACTCAACCTGGAGCCGGACAAGACTCCTCGCTTGTGGTGCAGGTGACTATTTCAATTAGAGACAATAGCACTCGAGATACCCCAACTGTATGGATCATTCCATCGACATCTCTGGCAGATCCAGTAGAACTCCAGGACACCGCTAGAGTGTTGCAGCTGATCCGTGAGTCTGGAGTGTTTGGTTTACCTGCAAGCATGGGTACTTCGGCATTTCCGTCATCTATCTCATTCAGCGTCAGGGATGGTAGCAAGCAGTTTGATATCACCCTACCCTACAACGTCGTCGAAAACAGTATCCAGTTGCAGAACCTGCTTACCTTTCTGGAGGTACGATCAAACAACCAACAGAGCGCCCCAAGCATTGAACCGGCGAGGCTATAGCTTATGAAAACACGCGCTGAGGCCGAAAGCTTGCTTCATGAGTACACATAATCCTCTAGCTTACGACTGCATGCACTAGCGGTTTAAGCGTGCATGACCTTAAAAAGAGCAGTTGCGGGCCCCAGAACGGCGCATCTGGCTAAAATCACCGCGGCTTTTGAATTTTCGGTGCTCACCCTGAAGGTGCCAGGATTCAAGCCTCCGAAAAGTTCAAAATACTTCGTGCCTTTAGCCATCTGCACCATTTTCATCCGCCTTAACTGCCGAATTTAGGTTGAACAGCACGTGTCAGATTGTATCGAGGCAATCAAGCCGCTTGCTAAGTTGTTATCTAATTAACTGTAGCTTCAGGAGCAGCAGCAACTATAAAGTCTAAATTTTCTTTGAACTGTATGCTGGCAAAGCCATACACAGAGGCGGCACTCGATTCACACCCCTTAGCATCTCCGAAACTCGAAACTGCCACGATTGCCGGTCTGCCCTTGTTGTTCTCGGCTATTACCGGGCCACCTGAATCCCCCTGACAGATACTAGATTTACCATCCCCCTCAACATACAGATTATCGCGGAGAAATCCGGATACTTTAAATTGCAACGCCTTCAAAGTTCCGATATCTCTCTCCTTGTTCTTGCCCTTTCCAAACCCATAAGCCGTTAACTCAGCCCCGATCTCTACATCTTCTGAGAGGAGCAACGGCAGTGGGGCGACAGCTGGATTTGGAGCGCGCTGTAGCGTTAACACACCTACATCGTTCGAGTCACTTGGCCTACCAGAAAAGTTTGGATGAAAGTCAGCTTTTGCTACTCGAATCTCCTCTCCCTCTCTCCCTCCGACATAAACGCTCCACCCTGCGAAATCCATTCCTCGCCTCGTTACCTCTTCCTCCAAACCTTTTATGCAGTGACCGGCTGTAAGCACGTGCTTAACGGAGATCAACGCCCCTGAGCACACCGAGATAGCTTTTTGCAGCTGCCCATCTCGAGCCAGAGCAAAAATAAGCACTGCTGAGCTGCGCGCTTCAGAGTTACAGGACTCACCTCCCCATACCTTGGCACCGATAGCTCCACACACCCCTGCGCCTTCAGACTCCTGTTTGGTACATGCACTCAAGGCCGTAAAAGCAACAGCCAGACACAAGGAGCAAAGCTTGTTCATTATTTTTACCTAGCAATAATCCTAAAAAGAGCAGTTGCGGGCCCCAAAATGGCGCATCTGGTTAAAATAACTTCGGCTTTTGAATTTTCGGTGCTCACCCTGACGGTGCCAGGGTTCAAGCCTCCGAAAAGTTCAAAATCCATCGTTCTTTTAACCACCTGCACCATTTTAG
>CAZZLV010000223.1:0-4464 GCA_964655155.1 uncultured Bdellovibrionales bacterium | reverse complement strand
TTGTTGTTTTGATTCGCGTCCGCGAATCGATAGCGTTTTCCAAAAGCCGCAATACCGCTCATGACTTTAGATAAAAGCTATATACCCTTTACCATTCCTGCGCAGACACTCTGTTTATGCGGCAACAACCTCAAGATCTATATCGTTCTGTGGTATCTGCTCTGCAGGTGTTGCCGCTGCACCCTGCGATACCTCAGCCAGGCGAATGGAGATCTCTGCGTTTACACCATCCTGCTCGACGACGACCATGCGCCGTTTACACAGCTCAAGCAGCGCAATGAACATTCCAATCGCTTGCGACCTCTCATAGTGCCCAGTAAAGAGACCTCGGAAGGTTGACACACCTCCTGCCGCTCGAATCGTATCGACAACCATGCGCATGCGCTCGACCACTGATACTGAATCAATCGTGATTGAAAACACTCGCGCCTTCGCACCGAGGCGCGCAAGTACTCGCTGCAAGGCTTGTACGAGCAGCTCAGATTGATGGTCAGCCAACGGGATGAGCGCCGGATCGATCTTAGTGCCCTTTGCGGGTGCGGCAAAAACCTCGCTGCCCAAAGTTGGACGCCCTGCCAACTCTCCAGCCGCTGCTCGAAAGGTCTCTAATTCACGAAGTCTACGGAGCAGCTCATCGTGCGGATCGACCAGCGCTCCACTCTCGTCAATTACCAGCTCCACCGGATCATTGAGCAACACACTAGCTTTTACCGAGAGCAATGTGGCAGCGATAACAAGGTACTCAGCAGCCAGTTCGACATCATAGTACTGCAGCGACTTGATGCACTCCAGATACTGACCAGTTACCTCCGCTAGAGACACCTTTTCTATCGGCAACTCACGCTTCTTTACCAGATGCAGCAAGAGGTCAAGTGGGCCATCAAAGAGGTCAAGTTTGACCTCAAAAAATTTGGAAAAGTTTCCGGAAAGCTGCTCCGCTGTTGACATGTAGTGAACACCTTAGGCCACTTAACCTAAATTCGGCCGTTACGGGTCTGAAAATGGGGCATATGACTATCGTTACTCTGTCTTTTGAATTTTCGGAGCTGCCCCTGACGGTGCCAGGGTTTAAGCATTAAGAAAAGTTCAAAATACTTGGAGCGTTTAGGCATCTGAACTGCTTTTATCCGCCCTATTTCATCCGCCCTATTTCATCCGCCCTATTTCATCCGCCCTATTACATCCGCCCTATTACATCCGCCCTATTACATCCGCCTTGACTGCCGAATTTAAGCTTAAAACACGATTCACTTTAAACTACTTTAACCAAATGATTTTGTCTATGGGCCGATAGCTACAGCGATCGGTTGAATCTCAACGGGCAAACGCGTGCAAGAACACCGCCGTGGCCTGCGAAACGTTAAGCGCTGATATCTTCCCAAACATCTTAATATACACACAGAAATCGAGGTTCTGCTCAATTAAGTGCTGAATTCCTTCGCCTTCAGAGCCCATCACAAGCAGCCACTTCTCAGGAGCTTTAAATGACTCGAGCTCACTAGCCCCGGGCTTTACAACCGCACCAACACTCCACACCCCGACCTGCTTAAGAGCCTCAATCGCTCGATGCAGGTTAGGCACAGGACAGAGCGGCACAAGCTCGCTGGCTCCGACACTAACCTTAGAGACTACCGGCCCTAAAGGCGCTGCGCGATTCTTTGACCAGAGCACCGCATCAACACCGAAACACTCCGCTGCTCTTAAGATCGCTCCGATATTCTGAGGATCAAGCACACCATCAAGAGCCAGAATTCCGATCGATTCACGTTCACGCGCCTGCTCGAGGAGCTGCTCAAACCCCAGCAACATGCGCGGCTTAACCCGCGCTACTACCCCTTGATGCGAATCGGACTGCACCATCTTATCGAGCTCGTGGCGGGTGCACTCCCTAACTCGCAGCCCCGAACTATCAATTAGATCGCGCAGGGCACTCTTTCTGCCATCGCCAGAACCGCCGCGCGACTCTGCTATAAAGATCTCTTGGATGCGCCCCGCATCATGCTCCAATAGCTCCTCTATACAGTTGCGCCCCATTACTAGATCTATCGACAGGGAAGGTGCCTCTGCTTGACGCTGAGCATCATGAATCGGTCGATTACCAAGCTTTGCTGACCTATTGGATTCGTGCCGAAAGCGGCTAGGGCGGTGGCGTTTTTGTTGCATATCAACTCTTGGCTCGAGCGACGCCGATACTAGCGCGGATGTATTAAGAGGGCAATTAACCGGCAAGTGCAAGGAGGCACTTGCAAATTCCGAGGCGCAGCGGAGGAATTTGGATTTTTAACGGCAACCGCAGCGAGCTTCGTGAAAAATACGGATTGGTTAATAACGACTTAAAAAACTGCTGCTCTGTTACGCGCGGACCTCATCTAAAGCCCCTAGTGGCTTAGGCGCAGCGAGATTTCAGCTAGCGAGACCGTATCTAGCAAGATTGTATCTAGCGATCTAGGTACTTAGCTCATATACTATTGAAATGGCAGTTAGTTGTTGAAATAGCAGTAAGGAAGGCGCGATGCTCCCGAAAAGAAGATCCTCCGTAGACACGATGGACGACCTTAAACACTCAAATAGCGGCTCTGCAGGGGGAGATTTTGTGGAGGTAAACTCGCAACCACACATAGTAGTCGCCTGCCCATCATGCAAAACCAAATTCGCTGTTGAAAGCTCTCTGGTGGCCTCGTACGAGCTTCCGCGCTTCCACTGTTCACGTTGCGATGCGATCTTTGAACTGCAACCCCAAAACTCTACTAGAACTCAGCACTCAGCTAAAACAAACTCAGCCAACCCGCAGCCAGCTCAGCGCTGGGTACTCGATGACGATAGATCAACGACCAGACGCGAGAGCCCGCGGAACGATGACTACAAAAAAACTGTACAGACACAAACCACCCTTAGGGCGACCGATTTCTCCCTCGGAACGATCCCCAATTCCGAATCCGGTGTCGATACCCTTCAACCGCGCACCCCGTTTGATCCGGTTGAAGATCAAGCTGGCCTCTCTATCTTAGGTTTTCGCCCCTCTGCTTCGCGCCGTTACACTACATCGATTACTCGCGCTGAAGCGCAAGCAATCGCCACAAACGCGCACTCACCCGCTAATGACCGCACCGAGCCAACGCCAGAACCGCTAGAGCGATCCGATGATCCCTTTGCCCTCTTTGATACCCCAGGCACACATGCTAGCCAACCGATTGCGCCAAGCCAATTTAGCTTAAGCCGGTCACCAAATCGGCTTAATCCTAGCGACCCTAGCACTACGGATACCGCACCTTCAGCTCGGCCTGCAGCAACTCCCGCTGGGGCAGCTCGACAAATCCCAGAATCGCCTCAGACACAAACACCGGCCACTGAAACAACACCAGCATCCCCTCAGCTCGGTGAAAGTATCAACAAACCCCGTGCTGGCAGATTGTCGGGTTTATCCCTAAAAAATCAGGGCCTAGTTAAGATCGCTGTACCGCTGGTGGCAGTAATGGGCTTTTTAGCCACGGTAAGTGTTGCAACGCGAATCATGCCACTAACCATCGACTCGTTGTTCGGTTCGGTTACTCCCGGTTTTATCTCGGGAAGAGCTGCTCATGTACCTCCACGTGAATTATCAGTTCAGGATCTAAATCTTAATCTTGAGAAGACTCAATCAAAGGAAACTATTCCGGTGATTCGTGGGTTTGTAAGCAACATCAGTGATAAAACTTTTGAGGATATCTCAATAGAGGCGCTCGGTTTTAATGCGCGTGGAGAGCTATTGGTGCGTGCTCGCGCACCGCTACGCTCGGCGCTATCGCGAGAGAAGATCTCTGATCTACCACTTGAAACCGTTAAAAAGTTCCAAAACGTCCTGAGTGCCAGCGACGCCTCGATTAAAGGCGGCGAAAAGGTTGCTTTTGCAGTCGCGCTCTTCGTCGAGGGAGTTGAGCCCCACGAGGTGACCTATTTTTCTGCGCGAGTATTCTCGGTCGGCCGAACGCGCTAGCAGATTAAGAGCCGATAGAAGAGTTTTAACCTAAATTCGGCAGTTAAGGCCCGTCATCTTGGCGGGTTGGGCTATGGCTGACGGCGTTGGGCTTGCTTGAACCTAAATTCGCCAGTTAAGGAAGATGAAAATAGCGCAGATGGCTAAAAGCACGAAGTAGTTTGAACTTTTCTTAAGGCTTAAACCCTGGCACCGTCCGGGTTAGCACCGGAAATTCAAGAGACGAAGTGATTTTAGCCAGATGCGCCGTTTTCGGTCCCGCAACTGATGAATTTAGGTTGAATGGCTAGGGCGTTGGGCTAATATGTCGAAAGCGTCAAACGCACAGATTAAGCGCGCTTTTTATAGAGAAGATGTGTAGAAAAGAGAGCGAGAAAACCGAAGCGCCGACCTCCCCCCAGCCTCCCGCCCCGGAATGGGGCGGGAGGGGTTGGGGATAAGGCCGGCGCTGAAGGGGTATTATCAAGCTGTTCCGAGACTAACGACATTTT
>CAZZLV010000222.1:0-4501 GCA_964655155.1 uncultured Bdellovibrionales bacterium | reverse complement strand
CCTGCGGGGCTGCAGTTTTTTTATTATGGTCTTGGCAAAGTGCTAAAGTGTTACCTGAATTTAGGATCAACAACCTATAGTGGTCTTTCGCAACAGCCTGGCCAGCTTTGCTGGCATGCGCCGCTACGGATTACTATAGGCCTGTCTTTTTGTCGATTGACACAGTTGAGTTTGCCGCTGTACCTTACTTGAAGGTACTTGAAGTTAAGCGCGCTCTTAAAAACAATAATTTGGGCGACACTTTTTTGATGTACGGGAGTGCAAGGATGACTGTTCACATTTTAGATCGGGAGTTCACTGCGAAAGATGTTCAAGAGATCCTTAGAACACTAACCGGAGGAGACGAAAAGATCGGCCTGGCGCTTTTGAATTACTACGCTCGCACCAACCTTGTGCCGACCACCGGCAAGACAAAGAGTCGCGGCCGACCTAAGTATTCGTACTCTGATCTGCTCCTGCTGTGCTGGTTGTTCCGGATGAAACGCGAGGGACTACCTGTCAATCGATTTAGAAGAGGTATAGATTACCTCCGCAAAAAGCTTCCAAAACTTCACAAAAATCCGAGTGACATGGTGCTGCTTACCGACGGCAAGCAGCTCTTTATTAAACATCGAATTCAAGAAAAGGGAGAAATCGCAGAGGTTCTAACAGGCAAGAAGGCAGGTCAGTACGTCTGGGCTTATGCTATCGGCTCTCTGATAGAAGAAGTTGATAGAATAATAAACGAGCTCTCGGTATCATCGGAGGCGCTAGATCAACCAGCTGCTGGAGATAAGGTCGCAGCTTAATATTTAAGAGTATTATTATGAGTAAAGCAGATACTATTAAGCAGATCTTTGCGCTTCTATGGGAGCGCAAAGCCTGGTGGCTTGTTCCGATGGTACTAGTGTTCCTACTAGTTGGAATTCTTATAGTAGCAACTCAAGGCTCTGCTCTCTCGCCGTTTATATACGCGCTTTTTTAGAGTGGTGAGTACGTGATAGGGCTGCTCACTGCTCCGGCAGCCTTGCCACCAGAGCAGTCCTGAAATCATCGGGTATAGCCGCACCTCTCCGAGCCACTGTATCCATGAACATAAGTGACACCTGCGCCTCTACCGCTATCTTTGCATGCTCGTTTAGGATTCGCTGCGCAATGCGGATCGTTCGACCATCGATTAATACGCTATCACAGGTGACAACTACTTTACCGCGCCTAACTTCACGCTTATAGGCCACGCTCACACCAGTGACTACAATCAGATTGCCCTGCCTAATCAGATCATCATTAGGAAAGCCGATTGACTCCACAAGCCCTAGCCGTGCAGCCTCAAACATGGAGAGTATCTTTCCATGATGCACGTGATCAAACACAGGAGATATCCATTCGTCATCTACAGCAATTGAGAATAAAAACATCGCCGACTGCGATCACTGTAGTATGCCGGTCGAACTATCCAATTGCTCTATAGCCATCAAATCCATACCGATCTGGATCGTTGACTATAAGGGAGAGTGCGATGACCTTAGGCACAAATCTTTTGGTCTCACCAGGCAGATGCCCACCCCGAGCCAAGTCCCAGAAATCCTCACCGCCTGTTCTATCGATTAACCGATTAATCGCACCGCGTCCAGCGTTGTACGCAGCCAGCGCCAGGTGCCAATCCTGGAATGCCAAAAAGAGATCTCTCAAGTGCTGTGCCGCAGCCTCGGTCGACTTCTTAACGTCAACACGGTCATCCCTACGTCGGTCGATTATTAACCCGTAGGATCGGGCCGTTGCCTTCATAAACTGCCACATACCTCTCGCCCCTGCAGGACTAGCTGCTCGCGCATTGAGGCCGCTCTCAACCGCAGCCACCGAAACAAGTTCAGCCGGCACCCCAGCTTCCTTAAGAGCCTGTGCCATCGGACCGAATTTTTCAGCTCCCCTAGCCAGGATGTCCTGAACGGTGCTCCTTTCACGGGTCATAAACCTGTTAAGTTCATGCTCAACCTCTGGGGTCAGCTCAAGATCAACTCTCGGTAAAACTCGACTAGACTTGACATATATCTGCCTAGGGGCCTGCCCTGCTGGCTCAAAGATGACCCTCTCATCCGCCGCTATTCCAAACGGCTCCGATGGATTGGCTTGACCGGCTCTACCTCCCCGATGCAGACCACAACCTGAGGTCAAGGCCGACACAAGCAGCAGCGCTAATACGAATTGAAGGGTTCGCGTCCATTGGGATAAAAAATCTCCCACGCAAACCCGTTGTAACGGGTCTAATAACATAAATTCTTATTCCGTTCGGTCCCCACCGATCGGCTTACGCCGATCCTTCGCTTCAATTAATCACTTCAATCACGCAGCGCACTGAACGCTGCCGGACGCTCCACAGCTGCTGACGCTTAGGTGCGTTTAGCGCAGCTAGATCCGACGAGGACGGTTCGAACAACCCCTCAAGTACAACCCAACTTGGATTCTGAGGCAAGCTTTCTTCAGGCCCCTTAGTTTATGATTAGTAGCACATAAAATGCAACATACTGTTAATATTATGCATTTCGTGCGCTAACTGCGTTTGCTTAGAGCAAACCAGGGATTGTCGTATGAATACAAATTCATTGGTTGGGTCTTCACAATCATTTCCAGCACCTAGTAAGGAGGTGATTTTAGCCTAAATTCGGCAGTTAAGGAGTATGGAAATGGTGCAGATGGCTAAAAGCACAAAGTATTTTGAACTTTTCTTAAGGCGCAACCCTGGCACCGTCAGGGTGAGCACCGAAAATTCAAAAGACAAAGTGATTTTAGTCATTTGCGCCATTTTCAGAACCGCAACTGCTGAATTTAGGTTTAAATTCCAAATTGAGGATAATTTTAAGGTTCCCTAATCAGCCAGCACTGCATCATAACAATCTGAGTTAAAGAGAATACTTCCCTTCTTGAGAAGTGCTCCGGCTAGCTGACGTTGTGAATCTCTTGGTTTTTGAGCACGAGAGATGTCGTACTCGGTGGTACTATGCAGACGATTTCCAGAGAGGTGTCGGGGGTGTCAACACGAGATAGGCCGCTGGAACTTATTCGGCGCCCGTCGTTCCGTTTGCTACGCCGTTACTTGGTTCTCAGTTTATGCGTTATCTTAGGCTCAGGTTGTGCCACCCTACGTGGCCATCCATCGACCTCAGCCGGCTGGCTTCAAAACGGCTCGTTAGCGCTCTCAAGACCTGTGCCACCAGCCATCTCTTCCGACCGGGCCCGACTTAGTGAAAATAAAGCTACTGCTCTCATGTCCGCAGATGTATCCAGCGTAGTGGTATCGCGGAGTTCACGAACCATTACCGCCACGCAGCATGGTTCGGCACCACAGACTTTCAAAGCCGATGGTGCACAGCATCTTCTGCCGGGAACCTTCTCTATTACTATCAAGGAGGATGCACCGTTGTGGTACGCCCCTGATGACTATTTTACGAAGCGATCGCTCCCTGTACCTGAAGAGGGTAATCGTGCCAGGTTCATGCGTGCAGCCCTCGGCAAACGAGCTCTCTACCTAAACAACCAGTCCCCGATACACTCAGGACCAGTGTGGCTTGACGAGATCGGTGGGCTACGTCTCAAGAGTTCGGATATGGCAATTCTATATTCTCTAGTTACTGTAGGAACCAGAGTCGAAGTGCGCTGACTCTCTACTCCAACTAGCCCGAGCACCGCACTTGAGCACAAATTTAGGGCTACCTGTACTTCCTCTTTAATTTAACGCTATAATCTTGCGGAAGTATGGGTGATAAAAAATTTCAAGAGTTGCGTGGTGGTCTAATAAAAAAGCGTGAACGCCGTGTGGTCGGTGTGTTTATCGATGGGGTCAACCTTGATCGAGCGACGCGACGGCTTAACAAGCGCGTCGACCTGAGCGCTTTAGTGCGCGGAGTGTGCTCAGGCAGCACTCCAGTGGTGGCGCGCTACTATACGGTTATTCCTCACGAGGATGACTCACGCCATAGAGCCTTTCTAGACGCCGTTGCAAGAGCTGGCCTGACAGTCGTGGTTAAACGCCTCCCCCCAAAGGGTATTGAACGCCAAGTTGTCACAGATATTGAACTCTCTTCAGACATCGTTGCCTTCGCGCTAGGTTTATCTTCTTTCAGTAAGGAAAACGAATACCTGCCAGCCGAGCTGCAAGCAGCCAAACAGTACGCAGCCTCACCGGAAGCTACCGCAGCATACACGGCTCTAGACCCAGAGACTCTTCAATCGACACCCCGCCAAGGGGGGCCTCTGCTACAGCTTGATCAGACCAATCCAGATGCTCGTAGATCCGTAGTTGTGATCTGCCCGAGCCGTGACATAACGTATCCAATGAGTTTAGCCAAGGACTTGGGAGCAGATACCACAACGGCTGATTTTGGCCAATTCGCCGGAAGTAACGTACTCAAGTCGGCTGCAAAATGGATTGATCTCTCAGGCTCTGAAACAATCTGGAAAGAGTAGTTTTAACTACTCAGCAAATGCAGCAACTCTGGCGTTAGCCCCTATGAAGGGGTGGCTT
>CAZZLV010000221.1:0-4529 GCA_964655155.1 uncultured Bdellovibrionales bacterium | reverse complement strand
TTTCAAAAGTCCGTAGCGATATGGCGGCTTTTGGAAAACGCTATCGATTCGCGGACGCGAATCAAAACAACAACCTATAGTGATTTACGGCAAAAGCCTTGCCAGTTTTACTGGCACGGACTTTTGCAGATCACTAAAGGCCTGGAGGTGGCGCTGTTTTCAAAAATTGCCCCCTTTTGGTCGCCGTTCCGGTAGCGTACCATGCTAAGGCAGTAAAGGGTTGAAGCACTATAGAGCTTAAGCCGTAGCAGGTAAAAACGTAGGAACAGGTCGATGCATGAACTCCCTTTTGAGTCCTCTGGTAATCTGAGCATAGGCAAGAAAGATGAAGTCTGTGTGGAAGTAGTGTGTGCGGATGTGGATGGCACAGTAGTAGCCACTGATCTACTCTACGAATCTTTACTTGTCGCACTTAAGAGGCGCCCCTGGCTTATGTTCGTGCTGCCGTTCTGGTTGCTCAGGGGAAGAGCTTTACTAAAGGCGCGTCTAGCGCAGCATGCTAAATCGCTTCGGTTTGATCACCTACCGCTGCGAGAGGAGGTCATTTCATACCTAAAGCAGCAACGTGAGCGCGGGTGCCGTATTATATTGGCCTCAGCCTCTCATCATACTCTGGTAGCTGGGATAGCTCGTAGATTGGGTTCAATCGACAGTATTGTAGCTTCAGACGACCAAGTTAATCGTAAAGGTAGCGCAAAAGCCGATGCGATTGAGGCCCACATAGGCGCGCATTCCTGGAGTTATATCGGAGATTCGCGTGCTGACTTCTCTGTGTGGAGTAGGGCGCAGCACCAGGTTTGTGTAGCATCCTCGGATTCTATTAGAGAGCGTTTTCAGAGGGAATTCCCTACTGGAGAGGTTCTGGCGGTCGCGGGTGCTTCAGCCTCAACGTGGCTGCGTGGAATGCGCGTGCACCAGTGGCTTAAAAATCTTTTGGTGTTCGTTCCCGTAATGCTGGCGCACAAATGGTTTGATGTCCAGGGAATTGGGGACTCAGTGCTTGCGGCCAGTGCCTTCTCATTGTGTGCGTCTGGGGTATATGTATTAAACGATTTACTCGATCTTGATGCGGATCGACAGCATCCGAGAAAGCGTAAGCGCCCTTGTGCATCAGGAGAGTGGCCGCTTAGCTCAGCGATCCTTATTGTTCCATTGCTCTTTGTATCTGCTTTTGTTGTAGCTACGATGGTTCATACTCAGTTTGTGGCGCTGTTAGGGCTCTATCTGGCGCTGACAACGCTGTACTCGTTTCGATTCAAGGCCCTGGCCTTGGTCGATATTATTTTACTTGCGATGCTCTACACCATACGAATTGTTGGAGGTGGCATAGCCTCGAATACGGAGGTTTCGCAGTGGCTAATGGGCTTGTCGATGTTTCTCTTCTTGAGCCTGGCTTGTGTTAAGCGCTTTTCAGAGTTGTTGGTTTTGCAGCAACGAAACGAGAAAAAGACCTGGGGACGGGGCTACTGGGTTGGAGACTTAGAGCAGATCGCCTCATTTGGTGCTGCCAGCGGCTATATCTCGGTTCTCGTGTTGGCTCTCTACGTTAGTAGTCACGAGATAGCCAGACTGTATTCAAATCCGGCTCTAGTTTGGCTTGCGTGCCCACTACTTTTGTATTGGATTAGCCGGATCTGGCTGCTAGCAAGGCGTGGTATCGTGCACGATGATCCACTGGTGTTCGCTCTGCGAGATAAAGTAACGTACGTAGTTGCAGCAATTGGAGTTATCATTTTGATCGCTGCTAAATTTTCCAGAGCCACATGGTAGTAATCTTATGATACGTGTGCTTCTCTGTGGAGCTCTTGTGCTGCTATTGGGGTGTGCGGTTCCAATCACCAGTGCTGATTTCGCGGTTACTGCACCAGGTAATGGGAATACAACATTTCTCTCTTCTAACGAATTGTTGGTGTCTGGACTAGTATCTGAATCAATCGGTATCGCCGGCAGAGGACGACTGTTCGAATCAGAAGCACGATTGAGAAGGGCCCTGTTCCTCTCGCCAGACAATCCAACGATTGTGTATAACCTAGCAATAGTGCTCGGTCAGCAGGGATATGCAGAGGAATCACTTGGATTACTTCTTGCGCTCCGCAGACAGCAAGGCGACCATCCACGGTATGCGCTCGCTATGGCTGACGTATATGTGGGGCAGCGGCGGCTTGACTCTGCGCGTGATCAGCTAAAGCAGGCTTTTAATGCATTTTCACAGGTACAGAACTGGGGACAGGCAGCACTTGTGGCGCGCTCTATATCCAACTTGGCGTTTGCAGATGGAGCGGAGCAAGAAGCTTTATGTTATTCGTACGAAGCTTTCTTACTCGATCCTACGGCGACCCAGCTGGGCTATCATGGAATTTTGCTGGTAGCGCTTCATCAGTACTCCATAACGGACACGTTTATTGGAGAGCAACTTCAACTGAATGCGGCTCTCGGTGCTGTACCGAGGGTGCACTTGGCGCGGGCTCTTGCACGAGCAGCGTTGGGCAATAATACTGGGTCTGTTGAGTCGATTGAAATTGCCCAAGATCTTCTGGCGCAAGATCCCGAGATAGGCGCCGAGGTAAATGTTGCTTGGTGGCTGCTGAAGAAGCAGATTCCGCAACCGCCAGAAGATTATGAAGATACAAAGTTGCAAGATTCGCTTGATGCGGTCTTGCCCGAGGTTATCCGGTTAAAGGAAAAACCCTCCTACGGGCTTTTACGCTGGCCGCCAAAGGTTTTAGCGTTACTTGAGTCTGTTCCGACCGAGGGGGTTTAAGTGCTGTACGGCTGGTGGTTGGGTAGGGCACGGGTGGGTTTTTTGATAACTCTAGAAACGGCGGTGCAGGATGGTTTGTAAACGCAAGCCTTTATCTTCACTTGGAAAGCATTAGAACGGCGCGCTAGATCCATCATCACCCACAATGAAATCACTCTCTTCAAGATTATCAAAGCGAGTGTGCTCACCAGAGAAGGCTACGCGTATAGCACCTGTTGGGCCGGTTCTCTGCTTCGCGATGATAATCTCGGCAACGCCTTTATCTGGGCTCTCTTTGTTGTAGACCTCATCTCGGTAGATAAACATGATCAGATCTGCGTCCTGCTCGATAGCTCCAGATTCTCGAAGGTCTGACATCATCGGACGTTTATCGTTTCGCGATTCTACCGATCGGTTTAGCTGTGACAGTGCGACTACTGGGACATTAAGCTCTTTAGCGAGAGCCTTTAATGATCGTGAGATATCTGAAATCTCCTGCTCTCGAGAGTGGCTATATGCCGGGCTGCGCAGCAGTTGTAAGTAGTCAACCACAATCAGTCCTAGCTGATGATCGCGGTGTAGACGACGGGCTTTAGCACGCAATTCAGTGATAGTTATAGCCGGCGTGTCATCGATAAATATCTCAGCCTCTGATATTCTACTGGCGCCATCGACAATTCTGGCGAAGTCGCGCTCAGTCAAGCTGCCAACGCGGACGTTTGCATTGTTTATCCGCGATTCGCTGCACAACATTCGCAGCACAAGTTGCTCCTTAGACATTTCAAGTGAGAAGAAAGCAACGGGCTTTCGGTGGTAAATGCCGACGAATTGGCTCCATCCCAAAACGAGAGCCGTCTTTCCCATCGATGGCCGGGCTGCAACGATAATCAGATCTGAAGGCTGAAACCCAGCGGTCATTCGGTCGAGTTTGATAAGGCCGCTCGGGATGCCGGTAACGGATTCCTTCTGGTCATAAAGCTTTTCAACGATCCGGATCGAGTCTTGAACGATCTCACTGACACGAGCAAATGAGCGGTCTACACGAAAGTCGGATACGCCAAGAATGCGCTGCTCGGTTGTATCTAGAAACTCTTCGATATCGCCATCTAGCTCAAATGCAGAATTTATTATGTCGCTCGATTCATGGATCAGACGTCGACGGATCGACATCTCTTTGATCATGCGCGCGTAATAGGCCACGTTGGCGGCGTTTGGAACAGCAGATGCCAGATACGAGAGGCTCTGAACACCACCGACTGCATCAAGCTGACCCATAGAGCGAAGTTGTTGGCCGAGCGTAATTAAGTCGATCGGTTCACGCTTGTCTGACAAGATCGACATCGCTTCGAAGATCGTCTGATGGGCAGCTTTGTAAAAGTCCTCTGCGCGCAGGCGCTCCATGCAAATATTAATCGCTTGGTTGTCTAGAAGGATACTGCCAAGAACAGACTCCTCAGCGTCTAGAGCTTGCGGTGGAATTCTTCCTGATATCGCCTGTGGTTCAGAGGGGCGTTTGTTCTCAGGATACTTGCGGCGAGGTTTCATGTGTAAAAGTGCTTAAAGGTCAGGCGCTGAATTATTCAGCACAGCAACGACAAGGTCAATCAAAAACGGCAGAAAAAGGGTAACGCAGTAAATTACTTTCAACGGCTCAGCAGTTTTTAAGTCATTATTTGTGCTTAATATAGTTATTTGCAAAAGTCCGTGCCAGTAAGGCTGGCAAAGCTTTTGCCATAAATCACTATAGGTTATTGTTTTGATTCGCGTCCGCGAATCAATAGCGTTTTCC
>CAZZLV010000220.1:0-4537 GCA_964655155.1 uncultured Bdellovibrionales bacterium | reverse complement strand
GCACGTGCATGTTCACGTCCGGAAACGCCAATTCTACCCACTCGATTCCACGAATAGCCGAAAAGTTCAAAATACTTCGTGCTTTTAGCCATCTGCACCATTTTCATCTGCTTTAACTGCCGAATTTAGGTTGAGCCTAACGCCCACCTTCACGAACGTACACGGTGACATTAAGAATAGAGTCGCTCTTGCGAATCTTGGAGAGCACATCGTCTCCTCCGACAAGTTTACCGAATATCGTGTAGCGTCCATCCATATGCGGCGCATCATCAAGTAGGATGTGAAACTGACTCCCGCTTGAACGCCTTTGTGGATTTATTAACTGGTTCTTTTGGTTGTAGGCATCAGGTTTGCGCGCCATTCCGAGTGTGCCGAATTTATGATTGCGAGAGCTAAACTCTGGTGGCAGAGAGTAGCCAGGGCCCCCAAAGCCACTACCATTTGGATCTCCGCCTTGTACGAGGTATCCAGATTGATAGAGGTGAAATGATAAGCCACGATAAAATTTTTTATCTGCTAGGTACTTGAAGTTGGCCACATGCCAGGGAGCTTCCTCTGGGAGCAGCTCAAAATAAAGCATCCCGTGTGAAGTCTCGATGACTGCGCTGCGTAGCTTAAGCAGCTCACTTCGCGGCGGCAATTTAAAGGGTGGCTCCCGCTCGGCATAACTAACAGGTATATAAATTGTCGCTAGGATTACTAGCCCGAATATTTCACGAAAGTGCAAGATTCGGGCGAGCAAGTGCACGGAAGCACTTGCAAATTCCGAAGCGCTGCGGAGGAATTTGGAGGCTACAGTTTGTGTGGGCACTATGGGTCCCACACAAACTGTAGGCGATGAGGAAAAAAGCCATGGATGGCCTTTTTCCGAGCATTTTTCACGGCGAGCGTAGCGAGCTTCGTAAAAAATATGGGCTAGAGCGTTACCTGTAAAGCGTAGCCATCCACACCTAAGCATATCGTGATTCTCAAAACTCCTGAACGTAACTGCGCAGCGGTTTTTAGTCTAAATTCGGTATTTTCATCCTCCTTAACTGCCGAATTTAGGATAATGATTTACGGCAAGAGCCGTGCCAGTTTTACTGGCACGGACTTTTGCAGATCACTATAGGCTAAAGTTTAGTTGCCCCAGCTTACACCGTTTCGAGAAGCGTTAGTAATGCTAAAGTTATATCTGTTGTGTGAGTTCTAACACGCTGATATTATCCAAAATTTGGCAGTTGCGGACCTAAAAATAGCGCGTATGACTAAAATCACTTTGTCTCTTGAATTTTCGGTGCTGGCCCTGAAGGTAGCAGGTTTACTAATCTTTCACTTGGATAAAATACAAACGGCCAAGTGAAAGATTAGTAATAGCTCGCGGAGGCGGGCTAAAAACAAGAATACTAATTTTTTAGTGTCCGGCATGCCGGTAAAAAATTAGTAAAGCTTCCGAAAAGTTCAGAATAAAGCGTGCTTTTGGCCACCTGTACTATTTTTATCCGGCTTAACTGCCGAATTTAGGATTATTGGTTGCAATTATTTGGTTTCATGATTTGCCGATGTGCCAGTTGCAAATAGTCAGGAATAAAAAGTGAAACAGCTCCTGCAGGGCACAAGTAGGTTCTACTGCTCTAATCTGCTGCTAGGGGTGTGCATGGTGTTCATGCTGGCTCTGTGTATCGCGCCAAGGTACTCCTGCGCTGATAATGGTGCAAAAGCTTCTGTGCGATCAAAGCTTGATCTCGTATTGATGCTTGATGCCTCTGGTAGCATGTTAAAGACCGACCCAGGGGCGCTGCGATATGAGGGGGCTAAGCTTCTTACCTCGTTTCTGACTGAGGGCGATCGCCTCGGAGTAGTTCAATTTGCTGGTGATGCAAAGGTTGTTCAAGACCTCGATGCTTTTAATCCTAAAAAAGCAGAGCAGCTCATAGAGCGGATTCGGGCTATTCCGGCGGAAGGTTTGTTTACCGATATCTCCGATGGAATTAGAGTCAGCACAGCAATGCTCGAAAAGACTCCCCAGGTGAATGCACAGCGAGTTATTGTTGTTTTATCGGATGGTAAAGTTGAGCCGGATCCAACGGTTGGCCCAGCGTTTGCTCGCACATTACAACTTGTGCAGGATGTTTTGCCGGAGCTCAAAGCCAAGGAGATACGGGTATTCACCGTTGCATTGAGTGAACAAGCAGACCGTGCACTGTTAGGTGAGGTGGCTGCCGCCACAGATGGTTTGACCTGGTATACGCAGACCGCCGAGGAGATGCATAAGATGTTCTCGGAGATGTTTCTGGCGCTTAAACGTCCACAAGTTGTGCCTCAAACTGGTCGTGGGTTCTCGATCGATGGTGATGTCAATGAGGCGACCTTCTACATTAATCATGATCCTGGTGCGACCTTATCGCTGGTGTCACCGAAAGATGAAGTTATGACAGCCGAGAAGCATCCAGATCATGTTACTTGGTTCGTCGGACAGAATTTCGATGTCATAACGGTAGTAGAGCCAGACCTTGGTGATTGGAGGGTTGCTGGTGGTGTAACAGAGGATGGGTTTGCCACGGTATTGACAGATCTTAAGCTATTGACTGATTGGCCGCTGATTGTTCGCGGGGGCGATGAGCCTCTAGTTCAAGCGCGCTTCTATGAAGACAATAAGCCGGTCGTTTTGCCAGAGATGAACGGCGTTGTAAAGCTAGGATTTCAGATCATTCCCACGGATAAAGTGGCCAAGCCTCTTGTGCAGGAGCCTTTGAGTGATGATGGCACTCGTGGAGATGTTGTGGCTTTGGACGGAATATTCTCTGCACGTACTGGGTCACTTGAAGCTGGGTCTTATAAATTAACGGTAGTAGCTAAGGGGCCAACATTCCAACGCTCGCAGCAGATCCCCTTTACGGTTCGACCGCGTTTGGTAAATCTCAGTGTGCGATCTCCAGGAGGAAAATTAGTTGAGGATATCGTGGCTTCGGTTGGAGACGCATCTCAGCCAGGATCGGTGTCGGGCGGCGATGATACTGAGTTCGCAGTGATTGTCAGTAAAGAGGCTGCAGCGCTCAAGTCTTTTAAGGTGGCGCTAGTGGCTGTTTCAGAGGATCGCAGAGTTATAGATTTACCGCTTACACGCCTCACCGCAGGCGACCGTGAATACCAAGCGGTCGCTAGGGTGTTGCCACGAAGTGGAGTATATCGCGTAAAAGCAGTTGTTCAAGGAACTGATAAAAAGGGGGAGCGTATTGAGGCTGATAGTCAAACAATCAGCCTTACTTTTACTGCAGGAGAGCGATCCGTGGTATCAAGCCAAGCTAGCAACCACGATGAGCATAAAGATCACGATGAAGATAAGCCCGAAAGACGAGATTTAAAGTTTCCGATTATAGCGCTCGTTACGATATCCGTTTTTAATCTGCTGGGATTTTTTATTGCCCAGCAATTAGTAAAGAAAAAAAGCCCGGCATTTTCGGCGCTAGGCCAGCGGTATCTACCCCCAGCCCAGATACTTGAGGCTCTAGGAGCCTTAGAGAATCGAGCAACAATAACGACTTTAGTTGCCGATGACCCGCTTTTTGCGCTTTTGGAGGGCCTTAGCGCAGAGGAAGCTACTACTGAGCATCAGATACCTAAGAATGCACCTGGGGAAGCGGAGGAGTCAGCGTAATTATATGTGGAGCTCTGTTTTTCTCATCGCGATCATTCAATCTGGATTGGTTGCATTTTTCATATTTGGCCGGGCACAAGCAGCCAAAGTAAATTTGCTTAAGCAGTTCGAGCTTATTCAGGACGAGATTCAGCAAAAGCGAGATCTCTGGGCCAAGGTCGAGGCAGCGCAGGCGGAGATGGCAGCCCAATCTGAGATGCGTCTGGTAGGAAGGGACTTCATTGAGTCGCGCGAGATATTAAAGCTAGAAAGGGGGCGCGTTACGATTACTCAGGCTGAGTTGGAGACCCTTGAGGGCCGCATGCGGGAACTTGAGGAGATCGGCCGTGAACTTGAGGCGAGTCAGACGGAGACTAAGGAGGAGCTAAAGATATTGCGCAGAAAAGAGGAGGATATGCGCTTAAAGAACGACTCATTGCGCGGTCAGATCGCTGATTCGCTAGCCAAAATGGAGGGACTCCTTACAGAGATAGAATTGACAGCGCAGATGCAGAACCAAGTGGCGGTAATGAAGTCGGAGCTCCTTCGTTCTGAAGAGAAAATTCAGACGATGCTAAATCAGATACAGCAGAGTAATGAACAGTACTTTAACCTCAAGCGACGCTATGACGCACTAGATGTAGAATATGCTCAGTTGTTCCAACAACTAACTGAACGTTCGCAGAGGGGATAGGGTCTGCATTTTTTTGTGATTTTTAACTACTCAGCACGTGCATCGACTGTGGCGTTAGCCCCTATTAACCTAAATTAGGCAGTTGCAGGTCTGAAAATTGCGCATATGACTAAAATTACTTTGTCTTTTGAATTTTCGGTGCTCACCCTGACGGTGCCAGGGTTCAAGCCTGAAGAAAAGTTCAAAATCCTTGGTGCTTTTAGCCACCTGCACCACTTTAGCTCTCC
>CAZZLV010000219.1:0-4549 GCA_964655155.1 uncultured Bdellovibrionales bacterium | reverse complement strand
CGTTTTGCAGGGGGACTCTCCCACCAAACAGATGTCGTTACCTATTGAAAATAATCCTAAATTCGGCAGTTAAGGAGTATGAAAATGGTGCAGATGGCTAAAAGCACGAAGTATTTTGAACTTTTCGGAGGCGCAACCCTGGCACCGTCAGGGTGAGCACCGAAAATTCAAAAGACAAAGTGATTTTAGTCATATGCGCCATTTCCAGACCCGCAACTGCCGAATTTAGGATAATTGTTGCATCGGCGCGCAGAGAGCGCCGCTGGCAAAGTATCCCTTCACCCATAGGAGCACACGTTATGTTGCGAAATTTTACTCGGGTGATCAGAGCATGGTGTTTTTTAACCTCTATGACACTTCTTGCCTGTGCCAATCCCCAATCAGGGCCGGATAAGACGATCGCTGGAGCTCTGCTCGGAGCAGGTTGGGGCGCTGGCGCAGGTGCTGTGGTTGGCAATCAGGTTAGCACTCCTGGCAAAGGAGTAGCTGTTGGGGTCGGCTTTGGTGCAGCTGCTGGTATCCTGATGGGGATGGGCTATGACCTTGAGGAGGGTGTCCAGCTTGAGCAGAATCGACAGCTCGCCTCTCTACAGGTTCAAGCGGCTACTAATCACAACTCTCTGCTCCGAATCCAAACAAAACTGGATTCATCACTATGCACTAATCCACTAAACGGCGTGTACACTGTGTTTTTCGACGAAGACCAAACCAACTTGCGCTTAGGAGCATTTTCAAGTCTTGAGTCTGTTGCTGAAGCTCTAAAACGGAGTCCACGCTTCTCCAAGATTCGGGTAGCTGGCCATACAGATGATACAGGCCGTCTAGACTACAATAATCGGCTGGCTGCGGGTCGCGCTGATTCTGTCGCGGCTTACCTAGCATCCCGTGGTATCGCACTCGACCAGATTATCATCGAGAGCTACTCTGCAAAGCGCCCCGTAGCGACCAACCGAACAGCAGCTGGCCGCCAACTCAACCGTCGTGCGGAGATCTCCCTTGTCGAATAGCTGCTGATTACTGTTGCATGCTGACTGAATGTAGGCGACGCTCAAAGGAGATAAGATACTTTAGAGCTGGTTTATCGTATTACAATCACCTATCACTAAAACCAATCCTATGAACACAGCCTATATCATTGATGCAGTGCGTACACCTCGAGCGCGCAAGAAGGGAAAGTTCGCTGGAATTCACCCTGTCGACCTCCTCACTTTTCCGCTCAACTCGATTACCGCGCGCCATAAAGTTGATCCTGAGACGATCGAGGATGTCCTAGTTGGTTGTGTAACTCAAACACTCGAGCAAGGGTGGTGCGTAGGTCGCGCAGGAGTACTAGCTGCTGGATGGCCCTTTACCGTGCCGGCCACAACGATCAATCGTCTCTGCGGCTCAGGTCAACAAGCGGTCAATTTTGTTGCCAGTGGAATACTGGCTGGCACATACGATCTAGCTATAGGGGCAGGTCTTGAGCATATGACGCGAGTGCCGATGTTCAGTGACTGCGGAGGGGCAGATAGCCCATTGCTAAAAAAATTTCACCCCGACCTAGTGCAACAGGGCGTAGCCGCAGAGCTTCTCTCTGAGCAGTTCAGAATCACACGTGATGATGCCGATGCATTTGCTCTACGTTCGCAACAACTATCAAAACAGGCGATCGATCAAGGTCGTTTTTCAAAGAGCGTGATCTCTGTTCCGTATAGTGATGAAGCAGGCGTTCAGCACACCCTATCTGTTGACGACAATCCGCGACCAGAAACAACCCTCGAGGGGCTCGCTGGACTAAAGACGGTATTTAAGCCAGAAGGGGGTGTAATTACCGCAGGAAATGCCTCCGCGATCGTCGATGGAGCTGCAGCAGTACTCGTTGCTAGCGACACAGCACTAAAGAGATACAACCTGACTCCGCGAGCGCGAATAGTGTCTCAGGCGGCTATCGGCTCGCCGCCTCGAGTAATGCTCACCGGCCCTGTCGATGCATCAAAACAGGCGCTTTCTAAGGCGGGCCTAAGAAAAGATCAGATAGACATCTGGGAGATCAATGAGGCCTTCGCTCCAGTTCCGATTATGACCATGCGCGAGCTCGAGCTCGATCCTGCTCGAGTCAATGTAAACGGCGGAGGCATATCCCTTGGGCACCCTCTTGGAGCAACTGGAGCGATGCTAATCGGCACAGCGGTTGATGAGCTAGAACGTGCACAAGGTCGTTATGCCCTGGTAACTATGTGTATCGGGTTGGGAATGGGTATTGCAACGGTGTTGGAGAGAGTTTAGCCAGTCCAAGGTGTTAAGTCACACCAACCCCTTCAGTTTCCTCGAGCATCTGCCGAGTAATTTAAGGGATGAATCGTGAGATTGGACTTACGATATAACCAATAAGGACCAGTACAAAGGAGCTGCCAGGGAGCCAAAAAGGGATGGGGATCTGCCGTAATGTTCGCTATAGTACATTTAGAGCGCACACTTACGAGATTCTTCAGCATAACTCAGTAAGGCATCATCCTTAATTCGGCAGTTGCAGGTACATAGAGCATGTTACGAACTCTAGAGCTACTGTTCTTAAATTTTATCGATTGGTTCTACCAACTTAACTGGATGGTAGGCGTCCTCACTCTAGGTGTTTTAGCTGTTACCTGCTTCATGTTCCAGTTTGTTATAGCTGGCACGACCACCCTCGTGCGGAACTTCGTCCCCGGATTGGTGGGGCTGCTGATGTTGATCGCTGAGGTGCTTCATGCGGCAGACCCTGAACGAGTTCTTAAAATAGTCGATAGGCTCCTCAATATTCTTGAGTCTCCCCACCCTGGACTTACTCCTGTTCCCCTAATCGAACCCCTGGTCAGTGTGTTAATTGCGCCAGCCGCTGAACGCTTTGCACTTGAGGAGGGCATATTTGTAGCCTTGTTCGGGTACCTGGCACTAGTCATTAACTACGGCTGGCAGGAATACAAGAAAACGGGTGTGCTGATCGGGGATCTATCAATCAGCGCGCTGATGAAGAGCAAGGCGCGTAGACCACAGCGTTCAAAGAGTAACGAGCTAGGCTCGGGAGATTTGGCAAATACCGAGCAGATTGCTCAGTGGACCCGAGCTTCGGGTGAACCTGCAGACACTATCCTCTACGTAAGTGACCTTCGTGGAAGTGAGGGAACTGCTTTTAACAGTGCTAAGCTGGTAATTCCCCGAGGTGAGCGTAACCGCCACGTTCTTATCGTCGCAAAGACCGGAGGAGGTAAAACTAGCCGATTTATCTTGCCTATTCTATACGGGGACTGTCTCGATCCAGTCCGCTCAACGATCGTCATCGACTCTAAGCCAGAAATGTGGCGACAGCTCGCTGCGATGACCCGCAAGTACAACCCTGAGAAAACGATTCTTCTCTTTAACCCTCTCGATAGAGCTCGATCGCTAAGCTGGAACATTCTAGGCAAGATTGATGACGACACAGATTGCAAGCTGATTGCTCAAACGATCATAGCCGCAACTGATGTACCGGAAGCGAAGTCTGATAGCCCCTTCTTCCGAAACAACGCACTAGCGATATTGAATTCGATCATGGTAGGACTCTTGCACGACAAGCAAGAGGTCTTGTCGATGCCCCGCATTCACGAAATCGTTCAGTCCGGCATGAAACCGTTGTGCGAGTGGCTGGAGCGGCATCCTGAAGCGCTACGTAATACGCGCACCTTTGTTGAACTTGCACGCTCAGGCTCTCAGAATGCCGATACGATCATGTCTGAACTTGGCATGCGTCTCTCCGCTTGGGATCTGACTGCTATTCGTGCAACTACATCGCAGATGGAACTCGATGTGGAGGATCTAATCCAGAAGCCGACTCTCTTTATTGTTGAATTGAGAGAATCTGAATTAGAGATGCTTCGACCGATGGCAAACGTCATCGTAGTGGAGATCCTACGATTTCTTACTAAGCGTGCCGAGCAATGCCCGGGTGTGCGCCTTCCTCGCCCTGTCGGCCTTGTAATCGACGAGTTCGCGAGCGCTCTAGGACGACTTCCAGATATTCACGTTAAGCTAAATACTCTGCGCTCACGTAACGTAAGTATCGTAGCTGCGATCCAATCAACAGCACAGGTAAAAGCCAACTACTCTGATGACTCAGACTCAGTTTTGGCTGGTTTCAGCACAAAGATATTTCTACCACCACTAGACCTGGTAGATGCAGAGTGGGCATCAAAGGAAAGCGGACAGATGACGATCCGCTTCCAGACCCAATCGACTGGCGCCAACAGGAAGATGATCGAGATCTTCGCCAGCCGCAATGACAGCACTCAAGAACAGGTTCAACAGCGCGCTGTGCTTACTCCTGATGAGATCGGTCGTCCCACCGACAACATCAGCACCTTCTTCATGCCAAATACACCGGTATTTCAGGGCCACCTAATTCCATTCTTTAAGATCCCTGAGATGCTAAAGCGATTACAGGAGTTCGACTCAGAAGAGAAGGAGCTAAAGCTACGTACGGCGCCGATTGAATACGAAGACCATGCTCCTCCTGCAGCCGCAGCAGCTGGTGGAGGTGGCAACGCAGGTGGCA
>CAZZLV010000218.1:0-4553 GCA_964655155.1 uncultured Bdellovibrionales bacterium | reverse complement strand
GTCTGAAAATGGCGCATATGACTAAAATCACTTTGTCTTTTGAATTTTCGGTGCCCACCCTGACGGTGCCAGGGTGGCGCTTCCGAAAAGCTCAAAATACTTCGTGCTTTTAGCCATCTGCGCCATTTTTATCATCCTTAACTGCCGAATTTAAGCTAATTTTTCCCCGGCATGCCGGACACCGAAAAATTAGTATTCCTGTTCTTATCCCGCATCCGTGGGCTATTACTATCTCCCTAGCGATCTATCGTAATAATCTCGATCGCCTGATTGTACCGAGTTGGGTCATCCTTTGGATCCAGCACCAGCGGCCCCTCCATGATAACAGACCTTGTCTCTAGTCGTCGAGGCTCAACTCCAGCCTGGATTAACTGATTCACGAACTCGCGCGAGCGCCTATCGGTTAGGTGCTGCACATAGCTTGTGTCAGCATTTCCAGTGCTTTTGGCATAGGCTGCTACCACCAAGCGCGAGTATGGTAAGCGGTATTCATTTAGTCTAGCGATCTCCTGAATCATACCTACGCCACGTGCGCACATCTTAGCAGAATCACCGCTAAAAAAGAGATCCGCCGGGTAAATATCGCGCGCAGGGTGCAGCTCCATGCGACGTTTGTAGTGGTCTGCTAAGGTCTGCTGGGCCTGAGTGCGGCGCGTAGCTTCCTTTAGTTTTGCCGCCGTCTCTATCTCGGTCTCCTCAAATCCATCTTTTACCACACCGTGAATCATTCCTGCGGCTGCTCCAAAGCCAGCACCGATCGCCACTCCTGGGCCAGTAACTGCGCTCATTTGAAATCCCATAACTGCGCCGGCTCCGGCACCTTCCAGAGCTCCCACTGCTGTGCTACTAAACGTCTTATCAGGCCCAGCTACAGGCTGCCTTGAGCAACCTGAGAATACCAGTAGTATTAGAAGTAAACCTAACGGCTTTATAGCTCTCGCCACAGTGGATCGACAGATTAAGTGATTACGATGGCCCTGGTGCACAGCTTTGAGATGCCCCTCTGTGGTGCTAAATGCCATGATTCGGATCCCCAAATAAGATTATCTGAAACGCCTCCCTGGTATGATGATGGAGGTTACGGGATTGTTGCTTAAATCGCCGTTCAAAGCCCCTACCGATATTAAACCGCTGTTATATTATCCTAAAAACGGCAGTGAAGGCGGATGAAACAGTGCAACTGCTTAAGTTCCGAAGCGCAGCGGAGGAATTTGGAGCCATTTTTCACGGCGAGCGCAGCGAGCTTAGTGAAAAATACGAATTAGGTTAAAGCTGAGCTTCCAGTACCTCTTTAAATTCAAGCTTCTTTAAGCTCAAGCCAGCTAGTCCATTATCGCCGAGCTTGCTGTTAGGCTTGCTGCGCTCACGCTCAAGTGCGGCATAGGCGGCTTCGTTGCCGACCACAACTACTACTAATTTATCAGGCTGCCAGCGCTCTGCGGCTACCTTACTAACATCAGCTGGAGTTACTGCTGCGATCTTTGAGAGATACGTCGCGTCGTAATCACTTGGATAACCCAGCAGCTCTTGGCGCGCTAGACGCCCGGCGATCTCTCCTACCGAGGCAAAATTAAATACATACGAATTCTCTATCGCCTGGCGCTTCTCACTTAGCTCATCTGACCCTGGTTCCTCACGCTGTATCCGTTCCAGCGCAGCGATCGATTCCTCAATTGCTAAACCAGTAGAGTCAGCCTTGGTTTGCAAGAAGATGTAGTTAGTGCCCTTGACTACACCAGCGGCGATCCCACCGTAGATTCCATACGAGAGCCCTAGCTCAGTTCGCACCCGCTTCATCAACCGCGACCCAAAGCCACCAGACCCAAACACCTCATTAAAAAGATCGATCGCTGGATAATCGGGGGTCAGTCGTTGCACTCCCAGGTGCCCAAGTTTTACCGATGCCTGAGCAAAAGGCAGCGTAACAAAATAGATCCCAGGTTGCGGCTCGTAATTTACCGCTGGAGCAGGTGGCAAGAGCCCTCCTCGTGCCTGCCAAGCTCCAAAGTGCCGCTCTGCAAGCTCACGCACACTATCACGTTCGACACTACCGGTCACAACGAGAATCGCCCCATCAGGCCGCATCAGATCGCGGTGCAGCGCTGCTACGTGAGACCTCGCGATCGAAGCGATGTCTCGCGACCGTGACACTCGACCATAGGGAGAATTACCGTAGACCAACTGTGTAAAAGCTATCGACGCCACAGTGCCCGGATCCTCAGCTCGGCGCCGGATCGCTTCTAGCGATTGCCCCTTCCACAACGCCAACCGATCACTCTCAAAACGTGGCCGCAGCGCCACATCCGAGAAGATCTGAAATACTCGATCAAGGTCTGCCTTCAAGCAGGAAAAGGAAACGGAACCGAACTCACTTGAAAAAGAGCTCGCGACACCGGCCGCCAGCTTCTCAAGCTGCCGATCCAAAGCATCTGCTGAGAGCGCCCCGGCTCCACCGGTTCTCATGGTGTCACCCATCGCAGATGTAGTGCCGAGTGGATAACGATCGGCCCAGAGCGCTCCGCCACGCACCATTAACTGCCCCTGCACAAGCGGCAACTCGGCGTCTTTAACATATACAACAGTTAATCCGTTGGGCATCGTCCAACGATCAGGCTGCACCGGCTTATACTGAGCCACCTCATCGGCTCGAGAGATCACCGCCGGCCTGATAGCATTCGGGCTAAAGTGGCAGCCAACAATTAAACACACCCCTAGCCCGAATATTGCACGAAAGTGCAATATTCGGGTGAGCAAGTGCAAGGAAGCACTTGCAAATTCCGAAGCGCAGCCGAGGAATTTGGAGCATTTTTCACGGCGAGCGCAGCAAGCTTCGTGAATAACACCGACTAGTAATATTGCCGCCGAGAAAAGTTGTTTACTCATACCGAGAACGCTCAATAGTGCCAATAGTCCGCTGAGTTGGAACGAGGTACTGCCTAGCTACACGTTGTACATCATCGAGCGAAACCTGCAACATCTTGTCGTACCATTCAACAGATGCTCTCCATGTGCCGTAGGTAAGTTGAGAGGTTGCAAAATCTAGCGCCAGCGATTGATTCGAGCGCAGATGTCCCAGGTACTCAACCCCGATTGAGCGCTTGGCTATCTCTAACTGCTCTGCTGTTGCCCCGTTACGCCTAAAACGATTGATTACAGTATCAAAGGCATTAATAAATGTATCTGGGCTGTGCGGCGCCTTGACCGAACCAGCAAACATAAGCAAGTTAGGATAGGCAACCCCCGGCCCCTCGTCATTATCTATACTCGCTGCGATCTGCTTACGCTTGACCAGCTCAGTAAAGAGCGGTGATGTGCGGCCACCAGCTAATATCTCCGCCATCACCGAGATCGGTGGATCGTCAGGGTGCGGATAGTTAGGTTTTCGGTAAGCCACTACTACCTCCGGTGATGCCTTCATTGATATATCGCTACGACGCTGCCCCTCTTGTGGCCCCTCTTCCATAATCGAACGCTGCACGGGAGCCCCTAGTGGTATCGCACCAAAATACTCCTCGACTATCTTGATATCAGCCTCTGGATCGACCCTGCCAACTAAGGCAACAACCATATTACTCGGGACGTAGTACCGTTTCCTGAATTCCTCCAGCTGGCGCGCAGTAAGGCTACGAATATCGCGCTCATAGCCGATCACCGGAGCGCGATATGGATGACGTTGATACGCCGTTCCCAAGAGCAGCTCATACAGCTTTCCTCCGGGGTCGTCTTCATAGCGCATACGACGCTCTTCAAGCACGACATCACGCTCCTGGTAGAATTGACGCATCACCGGAGCGACTAATCGATCGGCCTCCATCTTGCACCAGAACTCAAAGGCTGATCGTGGCAAACTTACAAAGTATTTGGTAAACTCTTTATCGGTTGTAGCATTCTGTCCGATAGCTCCCTGTTTTTCATAACGCACGGTAAAGTCATCCGAGATCCACAGCTCTCGTAGCTGATCATGGATCTGATCCCACTCGCGCTTCTGCTCAGGCTTAAGGTTCTGACCTGCATCTGATTCAAGTGCTAACTCTTCTAGTCGCTCGAGCAACTTCCGCTCGGCTGCATAGTCTTTAGTACCAACGGTGCGTGAACCTTTAAAGGCCATATGCTCAAAGAGGTGCGATATCCCCGTCTGTCCGGGCTGTTCGTCACTCCCGCCTACGCGCACGACAACAGCACCTGCAAAGATCGGCGCCTCACCACGCCTATAAAAGATCACCTGCAAACCGTTTGATAATGTGTAGGTCTTGACCTTAGCGGCCATCTCTTTAAGCGCGCTGGATGAATCATTAGCCTGTGCTTGACTAGCTATCTGAACACCAACAAAAAGCGTAGCAAGAACTACCGCAGCGAAGAGTCTATGGCGAAAAATATGGCGGTACAAAGTATCATTCCTCATTACTGCTGAGCGGTTTTTTAGGTTACTATCCATGATTACTAGCTAAAAACGAGCGTTTCAATGTGTATTCTTACCTGTCAGCTCCTATTCGGGGATCGCGTATTTTTGCTCAAGCAGTTAACCTAAAAACGCTACCTTTGCTGCATTTGCT
>CAZZLV010000217.1:0-4563 GCA_964655155.1 uncultured Bdellovibrionales bacterium | reverse complement strand
GTGCAGGTGGCTAAAAGCACACAGGATTTTGAACTTTTCGGAGGCTTGAACCCTGCCACCGTCAGGGTTAGCACCGAAAATTCAAAAGACAAAGTGATTTGAGCCAGATGCGCCGTTTTCGGGCCCGCAACTGCCGAATTTAGGGTTAATTTTTCAACCCGCTAGGCTTCCGCAAAACCATCCCTCACTACGGGCCAACGCCACAGTTGCTGTATTGGCCGAGTAGTTGCTAGCAAACTATGTCTTCTGGTCATGCTGGCCTGAAAGTTACCTTTATGGCTAAATAGCTACAGAGCACCCCAAAAGGAGGAGCCTATGACACCTAGCTACTTCGTATTGATACAACAAAGCTCATCAATCCACCGCAGCCCGTGCAACTTTATTCTAAAATTGTAACTACTCAGCAGGTGCATCGAGTGTAGCGTTCGCCCCTATTAAGGGGCGGCTTTGCGGAGCAACGCTGGGTGGAAAGATTAACTACTCACCCAAAATGCTGCATCCCCAATCAGGTGATGACAAGAAAGAATCAACAACGAAATGGCGATATTGAAACATGAAACATGAACCACGACGTTTAAAACCGGTGATTAGTTACCTAAAATTTAATGCTTGCTTGAACGTGGCGCTGTCGCTGCTGTTCTGTGCTACGTGTTCAGTTACACTCGGACATGGTCAAACCTCGCCGGCCAAGTCAACTGGACAGGTAAGTGCCCAGAAGCAACGCTCTCTCGAATTCAATGAACAGGGAGTTCTGGCGATAAGGGCGCGCCATTTCCAGAACGCCGAAGAGCTCTTTGCTAAAGCCCTTGAGGTTGATAGCCGTAACATAACCGCTGTCTTTAATCTTGCCGGGATGTACATTACCAACAAAAAGGAGGCTCAGGCGGTGGCACTTCTGTCGCGCTATACGAAGGAATTTCCAAAAGATGCAGGATTACAGGCGCGTCTTGGGGATGCATACTTTGGTTCGCAAGACCCTAGGAATGCAGTGGTCGCCTACGAAGCGGCCTACAAGCTCGACCAAAAACACCCAGGCATTCCAAGTAAGTTGGGTACCTTGTATGCGATGCAGAATAACCTCGCTAAAGCAGCCGCGATGTATGAACAAGCGGTCAAGGCCAATCCAAACGACTCTCAGTCGCTCAAGAATTTGAGCAACGTGTACCTCGGCCTTGGGAAACCTCAGCAGTCGATTGCAACTGCTAAGAGAGCTCTGCAGATCTCTTCAACAGCAGATGTTTATGTGACACTCGGTAACGCCTATCAGCAAGTCGACGATGAAAAAAACGCTCTAAACTCTTTTGTGCGAGCTAGGAATATGGGCCACCAGGATCCGAACCTAGTTAAGGTTATCGAGGCGCTTACTTCCAAAGCTCAAGCCCAGAGCGCCAAAACCGAGAAAACCAACAGAGGTACAACGTCATGAAATTTAATTTGATTCGAGATAGAGTGCTAGCTGGCGAACGCCTATCGTTCGAGGAGGGCGTTGCTCTTTGGCACCATCCAAACCTTCTTGATGTTGCTCAGTTAGCACACCATGTCCGCCTGGCAAAACATGGACGCACCACCTACTACAACTGGAACCTACACCTTAATTCGACCAACGTCTGCGAGGCGAGCTGCTTATTCTGCTCGTTTGCTCGACTCAAAACTGGCATGCCTCAGGCATTCACTATGGACAGTGATGTCGCCTATGGTTGGATTCAGCAGCGCTACAAGCCGGGTATGACCGAGATTCATATCGTTAATGGCTTAAATCCCGATCTCGATTTTCAATACTACCTAGACCTGCTGACGATGATCCGCAGAGAGTTTCCGATGCTCCATATTAAGGCCTTCACAGCGGTCGAGATCCACTACTTTGCGCGTAAATACTCTATGTCGTACCAGGAGGTACTCGAAGCTCTCGTTTCAGCGGGATTGGGTTCGCTCCCTGGTGGAGGCGCGGAGATATTTGCCGATCGAGTACGCAAGAAGATCTGTCGCGATAAGGCTAGCGCCGATGAGTGGCTCGCTGTTCACAGGTCTGCCCACGAGCTTGGGATAAAAAGCAACTGCACTATGCTCTACGGAACGATCGAGACTATCGAGGAGCGCATCGACCACATGCTGCGATTACGCGCACTGCAGGATCAAACGCGCGGTTTTCAGGTGTTTATTCCGCTAGCTTTTCATAACGAGGGAAACCGCATGGAACGGCTCCCCGCACCAACTGGGGTCGAAGACTTGCGCGTGATCGCCGTGAGTCGGTTGATGCTCGATTCTATCCCGCACATTAAGGCTTACTGGGTTATGCTTGGAATTAAAACAGCTCAAACTGCTCTTTTATGCGGCGCTAACGACATCGATGGTACGGTCACCGAAGAGAAAATATACCACATGGCCGGCTCCGATTCTCCGGCTGCACTCTCGATCAATGAAATTCGTCACACGATCGAGGCTGCGGGCCTGTTGCCGCAGGAGCGTACTACTACTTACGAAATGGTCTATCGCGTTCCGAATTCGCAGCAATCTACGGCTTCATAATCGCCAGAGTAGCCGCCACAACTACCAACACCGGAACTGCAACCCATAGCTTCCTGGCCAAATTCTGCTTGTACGCAAAGGCAACAAAGGCACCAAGTGCTAACCAGATTAGCACTTTTCCAACCACCCACCCTGGGAAGGAGTGAATACCAAGCCTTGCGAGCATCCCGAATCCAGCTACCAGGAGCAGAAGCAACCCCACTCCGTGTGTGATCACCGCACCCTTTCGAAACACATTAGTAACTTTAGTGCCGCCGTTAATCGCATGAACGATAATTCCACCCAGAGACAACACAACGAGTGTTAAACCAAGTAGATGAAGAATCTTGTATGTTTCGTATGACATGACTGTTGCGCCTCCAGATTTGCCTCAGCACGGTAAGCTCAAGCGGGCCGAGTGTCAAACACCTAATTATAGTGCGTTTTTCAAAATGCCCTAGCGATATAATCCTAAATTCAGCAGTTGCGGGCCCGAAAACGGCGCTTCTGGCTAAAATCACTGCGGCTTTTGAATTTTCGGTGCTCACCCTGAAGGTGCCAGGGTTCAAGCCTCCGAAAAGTTCAAAATCCTGTGTGCTTTTAGTCACCTGCACCGTTTTCGTTCTCCTTAACTGCCGAATTTAGGTTGAAAAACGCTATATAGGTGGCAGCAGCCCAACCGGAGGTTGCGTGGGGAAGAGATAAAACGGCGCTCCCGGCAATCCCAAAGCTACTACGAACCAAAGAGCGCCATTTGCCGATCCGGCAGTGCGAGGTCGGCTGGATGATACAGCTTCTCAGGTGCTTGCGCCTCAAGCGCAGCAATCAGTGGTCCTCTAGTATCTGAACGGAGCCAGAAGAATTGTCGATCAGCGGCTAGCTTGTTGGCTAGCGCACCACCCGGCCTTGCTCCGCGGGTGGTATCAGCAATCGATTGAATCGTCAAAAAATCTGCCTCTGCTGCGAGCAACTGAGCGAACTTACCGGCATCTGCACGCCAGTCACCATACGGCAGGATCGGCCCAACTTGCACTCCAACCTTGAAGCCGAATCGTTTTAGCGCTCGCACCGTTTTCCAGCGCTCTGCGACCGTCGGCAGATCAGGAGTATAGCGCTGTCGAACCTCTTCAAGTGGGGTCTCGATACCGATCAGAACGAAGGTGTTGTTTCGCACCTGCTTGAGCACAGGCAAGCCGATGACGATTAATGGAGAGCGTGTTTGCACTATTAGCTTCCCTGGTGCATAGCGTTCAAATAGCTCTAGAAACTTCATACTTGTGGCAAATTTCTCATCAAACGGGTGAAATGGATCAGTGGTCACCCCAAAAACGATTGTGGTTCGCCGCAGTTCACCCCGAGAGGAGAGCTTTGCCAAATGGCGTTCAAGATCCCCAAGAGGCTCACCAGCTCCTAAAACATAGCGACTTCTGAGTCCTCCTGGGCCCGCACGCAATCCGCCATCTATCTGCAATTGATAGCTTTTCTCATCTAAATCAGCTCGACCTATAGAGATTCCCCGAGCGTATGAATCAACAACCAGAACGGGACTTTCGCACCGTTTTACTGCAGCTACCCTTACCGCATCATGTTCGATCATGGTCGCCCCCCTTTAACCTAGTGTACACCCACACAACCAGCCGGCCGAGCGGGTGCGACTTTAAGCTATTTAAACTTAAGACGCCGAACAAACTCTTTTCGGTTCAAACTACTTAAAGTAAGTTCCTATTTTGTACTTACTAGGCTGAATATTGCACGAAAGTGCAAGATTCGGGCGAGCAAGTGCAAGGAAGCGCTTGCAAATTCCGAAGCGCAGCGGAGGAATTTGGAGCCTACAGTTTGTGTGGGCACTATCGGTCCCACACAAACTGTAGGCGATGAAGAAAAATGCCGTGGATGGCCTTTTTCCGAGCATTTTTTTGCGGCGAGCGCAGCGAGCTTCGTGAAAAATACGGGCTAGTACCCACAAATACCCGAGACCGCATCTGTATCAAGAAATCCGAAAACTTTTAACCTAAATTCGGCAGTTAAGGAGAACGAAAATGGTGCAGGTGGCTAAAA
>CAZZLV010000216.1:0-4655 GCA_964655155.1 uncultured Bdellovibrionales bacterium | reverse complement strand
ATAGCGTTTTCCAAAAGCCGCTATATCGCTACGGACTTTTGAAAAACGCTATAGAATAGAATATTTGTTTGCTTTGTAGCGCGGGAAAATGACCAGCTCTCAACCATCGAGCGATCTAACGCATGCGGAAAGAGCCGTTTCCAATATCTTGGTGGTAGAGCCAGATCCATCCGAGCGCAACTTGATGCGTACGATGCTTAAAGGTCTAGGTTATCTCGGAGTGGCTGAATCACCAAACCATCTCGCCTCTCTTGATAAGTTTGAGGGTCGCAAATTTACTCACATTATATTCGACGCTAAGCGCGGTAATTATCCACTCACAGAGTGGTTTACTCAGATTATGGAGATTGCGCCGAATATAATCGCTATCCCCTCTTCCACCAACCCCTCGGTAGATGATGTATTTGAATTACTACTTCTCGGTGCAAAAGGTTATCTCGTTAAGCCATTTACCCGGGATACTCTCGACCTTTCGGTAACGTTGGCTACCAAGGGCGAGCCAATTCCAGATATTGTTAAGCAGGCTCGCGACCGGAATGAAGCCTTGGTGGCAATTATGATGTCAAGTTTGGATCGTCTAGCCACCGTTCACCGTCAATCCAAGCAGTTTGAGACGGCGCTACGAGAATTACCTAGAGCGCAGGCGGCCTTTCAACGCGCCTCTGATCTTGCCTTAATGTTCGCCAAGGGTGGAGAAAGTGGCCTGGTTGATGCTCTTGAGCGTTTCTGCGTAGAGAAGAGTCGAGGCCCGGCTACTCGGCTCGGTAGACTTAGAAAGCGCCTCTCATCAACGCGTTTGGTCGACGAAACCAAAGTGGGTTAGCAAAAATGTCAGCTATGGCGCTAAAAACGGCGGCTAATTATAAGCTTTCTTCAAGCTGCTATTTATTCAGATTGCGACCTTTATTGATCATCATACTGGCGTTCTTTGGCTCGCCGCAGATGGCTAGCACACAAACATTTGACGAGCTACAGACCTCTGAGGCTTATAGAGCGCTGGAATTGAATCAGCGGTCCTCGCGACAAAGAAGCCCTAGTTTTAAAAAAAAATCTAGGGAATATTATGGCAACTATGAATCCCTGTGGGCGGCTCCTCAAGGTATGCGATTGCTGGTTGACTGGCTTGACATGCGCCTTGCAAAGTATCGGCTAACCATACTCTCTAGTGGCATCAAGAATGATCACGGCAGCGTCGAAGCAATACTTCAAAATCAGCAACGAATTAAGGTACTGATAACGCTTCAAGTGCCTATACCGACTTACAAGACGATGGCGCAGAATAAAACTTTGATCAGCTTTAATCGTTTTAGGCCCCCAGCACTGGCTGTAGTTGGCAGCCAAATTGTTGAAATAAATGGGATTAAGGCGGACTATTATCGCCATGCAACTGGAGCTTGTTCGGTGGTAATACCGATTGAGCAGGCTGGTTTAATTAACCTTCAGGTTGGATCGTGCACCCAATCATCAACCATGTTTGAAGTCGCAAATTTGCTCAACGTTGCGCGTTTAAACCAGAAACTAAACTCATAACCATAGCGCATCACCTAGCCCCAGTTCCGAGCAATACTGCAGGTATCGTGCGGGCAAGGAGCGCTATGTCCTTCAATAGAGACCAGTTATCAATATACTGCAGGTCAAGAGCTACCCAATCTTGAAAATCAGTTATTTCGTTGCGACCACTAACCTGCCAGGTGCAGGTTAGCCCTGGGCGCATCGACAACCTACGCCTACTCTTTCGATCGTATAAGCTGACCTCCCCTGGTATAGGCGGTCGCGGTCCGACTAAGCTCATATCACCAACAAACACATTCCAAAGCTGTGGCAATTCATCCAGACTAAAGCGCCTAATAAATCTTCCGAAAGATGTTATGCGTGGATCGTCCCTCATCTTAAAAACAGGGCCAGACATCTCATTCTTGGACTTGAGTACGCCGAGATCGCGCTCGGCGCCAACAAACATGGAGCGAAATTTATACATCTGAAAAACTCTGCCGTTTAAACCCATACGGGTTTGTCGAAAGAGCACAGGCCCCTTGGTCGTCTTCACTCCTAAGGCTAACAACAGAAACAGGGGGCTCAAGAGCACCAAAGCCAAAGCGGAAACTGTGATGTCCATAGCGCGCTTGAGTGCCAGCTGCCACGAGTCCCCAGGTGGGGTCTGAAAGTGAATGAGCGGCATCCCTCCAAAGTAACTGATCTCTGACTTCATCAAACCAAGACTAAAGATGTCAGCGGCTAAGGTTGTTCTCACACCTTGATCTGCACAGATCAGGATTACCTCCTCGACCTCGATCATAACAGAGCCAACGTCGGTAAAGATTACCTCGTCGATGGCGTAAGTTTTGAGCGCCTGTTCCACATCCTCAACTCCTCGCAAAATTCGCCCCACCTGAACTACCTGGGCTAACTCGCTTCTAAGCCGAGCAACTTCTCTGTCACCGGTACAGACTGCGCCGCGCAAATCTGCAAAAGCTCTGACGTGAATACCCAATTCTGGACGAGAAGCTAGCTCCCGAGCGAGTCGCGTGGCTTGCTCTCCTACTCCGCAGATGACTATATTTCTGTAGTTGCGTCCATGACGGCGCCAAAACCGCAGAAAATTCAGCACTGCATATCTCTCAAGGGCCAGTCCACAACCTGCTAACAAGGCAAAGAGCGCAATGAACGATCGACTAATCGGATACTTGAGTACAAACAACGCAGTGGCCACTATGCAAAACACAGCCGCGCTACTCACAAAAGCCACTCGAAATAGCCGCCACACCGAGCTCAGACGCATGCTTCCGTATGCGCCCATAAGATTCAGCACGATTGCGTAACCGATTATTCCCACTAGCAGCACAACCATGTATTCTCTCAAGGGAAAGAGATCATAGCCTTCAAAAGGTAGTGCTAGCTGTAACTTTTCGTTCCAAAAGAGCAGCGACGACCTTCCATAGTAGGCACCAAAAAAGGCCGCAACGATGACTATGTTGTCCCCGAGCCTCTCTACTGCCGATATAAGGCGCCAATTTTGCTTAAGCATGGGCGAAATAGTAGGTAATTAACCTGAGCTAAACAAGTCCACCGTATGCAGTGATTGATAGTATTTCGTTGATTGACAGTATTTCGTCACGGAATCCTGAGCCTTCTATAAGTATGCTCAATCTTTAGCAGTCGATAGCTCTTGTTGCCGCTGCTGCAACCAGGCCTGCCTTTCGCGGATAAGCTTCTCTGCGCCACGATCGCTAGGCTCATACATCGGATTAGCCGGAACCTGATCTGGCAGATATCGCACCCCTGCCGCATATCCCTTCTCCTCATCATGAGGATAGCGGTAGCCACCTCCATAACCTGCCGACTTCATCAACCCCGTTTCAGCGTTGCGCAGGTGCATCGGCACTGGGGCATCTGGATAGTTTTGAACGGCATCAAGGGCGCGCTGCATAGCCACGTAGCTGCGGTTAGATTTAGGTGCCGTTGCCAGGTAGGTGATGCACTGTGCTATCGGTATCCGTCCCTCGGGCATACCCACTAGCTCGAAGGCTTCAAGTGTCGAAACCGCCAGCTGCAACGCTCGTGGATCGGCATTACCCACATCTTCACTAGCAAATACAACCATGCGCCGGATCAAAAAACGGGGCTCTTCGCCACCCTCAAGCATTCTAAAGCCATAGTACAGCGCCGCGTCAGGATCTGAACCGCGCAAACTCTTAATGAAAGCCGAAATGATATTGTAATGCTGCTGCCCATCTCGGTCGTATACCCGCACATGCACACCCGAAAGGAAGTTTTGCAGCTCACCTTCCGTCAACTCTGAGTCAGAGCCACCCGAGGGCCGATAAGTTTCGATAAAGCTCTCTAAGAGATTCAACAAACGCCGCCCGTCACCCACACTTGCTTTAACCAATCCCTGCCGCACTGGATCGGAAAGATTTACCCCACATGCCGCCTCACCGCGAGCAAGAACAGTCATCAGAGCATCGTCAGCTAGTGGCGATAGAATCACCACGCGACACCTCGATAACAGCGCTCCAGTAAGGTAAAAAGACGGATTCTCGGTAGTAGCACCTATCAGGGCCAGCAATCCTGACTCTACATGCGGCAGAAAAGCATCCTGCTGGGCTTTATTAAATCGGTGTATTTCGTCGACAAATAGAAGAATTGGCTTGGTTGAATCCTGCGCCTGATCAACTACCTGGCGGAGATCTTTGACTCCGGATAGCACCGCCGATAGCTGCACAAATTCACAGTCGAATGCCGCGCCGATTAACTGAGCAAGGGTTGTCTTGCCAGAGCCGGGAGGCCCCCACAGGATCATTGACGGCACACGGCCGTGACCACTGCTCAAGTGGTTTACTAGGCGTGGGTCTATGGCGCCAAGCCCTGCAAAATCCTTAAACGTTTGCGGCCTCAAACGCTCGGCGAGTGGAATGTACTTCATAGGTAAATACTCAGCAAATGCAGCAACTCTAGCGTTAGCGCCGATTAACCTAAATTCGGCAGTTGAGGTGGATGAAAATGGCGCAGGTGGCTAAAATCACTTTGTCTTGTAAATTTTTGAGTGCTCACGCTGATGGTGCCTGGGTTAGGCCCCCTAAAACTTCAAAATACTTGGTGCTTAGGGCGTCGCAGTTCTCTCTATCTCTAAGAGGCCAAAAATGTGCGGAAGTTAC
>CAZZLV010000215.1:0-4673 GCA_964655155.1 uncultured Bdellovibrionales bacterium | reverse complement strand
GGCAAGGCTTTTGCCGTAAATCACTATAGGTTGTTGTTTTGATTCGCGTCCGCGATTCGATAGCGTTCTCCAAAAGCCGCTATATCGCTACGGACTTTTGAAAAACGCTATACAGTTTGTGTGGGCACTATGGGTCCCACACAAACTGTAGGCGATGCGGAAAAAGCTCATGGATGTCTTTTTCCATCATTTTTCACGGCGAGCGCAGCGAGCTTCGTGAAAAATACGGTCTAATTTACGGCAATTAATATGTGAGAAATAGTATTTATTATGTTAAAACAATTCAATCGTTTCATACTATTGGCGCTAATTGTTGCAGGAGCCCTCTACATAACCCTGACCAACTCAGATTCGGCGACCCTGCGGCTTGGGCCCACTCTAACCATAACAACGTACGCAGGGGTAATTTATATAGCTATATTCGTAGTGGGTTGTGTTGCCGCCTCACTGGTGGCTTTATTCTTTGGACTCAAGGGATATCTCCGAGAACGAAAGTTGGCATCAATTGAGCGTGGTCGCCAGACTTTCCTTAAGGTTCAGAGAAACGCCCGAGCTCTAATGGCTGCTCACGATTGGAGAGCTGCACGCAAGCTATGGGAGGATGTTATAAGTCAAGATCCTGACAATCAAGTAGCTCGCGTCGAGCTATCTAGATGTATAGAGGAACTGGGCGATCTCCGCGAATCTCTCCGAGTTCTAGATTCATCGCGCGCAACCAGTCACGTTAACATGGAAGTTCTATTTCGTGCTGCTTTGCTAAACCAGCGCTTAGGTAACAACACGGCAGCCCGCGACAACCTAAGTATAATCCTTTCGCATAACTCATCGCGACGCGCTCTTGAGCTAGCACGAGACACCTCTGAGGCACTGGGACAGTTCGCAGAAGCTATTTCATTCCAACAAGATTTAGAGCGCAACGGATATGAATCAGAGTGCAGTGCTGAGATTATAGCCAGGCTGCTCTACAAACAGATCATGTCGGGCTCAGCCAATCAAGATATCAAACAGAGGGATCTTGCAGCTCTAACCAAGAGACATCCAAATTTCGTTCCAGCTCTTGAAAGCCTCGCTGAGATTGCTAGGTCACAGGGCAATTTGGAAGCATGCGCCGAGAACCTGGTGAAGGCAGCAAGGGCCGCTCGTAATGATATCGCCAAGTGGCGCTGTGTTGTTCACCTGTGGCTAAGATCTGCTCACGTAGAGCAGCGGCAACGATACGATCGAGCTATTGCGGCTGCCCGAAGTGCATCCAAGGACTCTAGCGGTAGAGTTAGGCTAGAGGCCGAACTGCTGCTTATTGAGACCTTACTGGCTGCCAACCATTTCCAAGATGCAGAGCGTTTGATTGACGGATTCGCAGCTTTAGTACAGCGAGAAGCACAGAAAGAACCGACTATTACTTTTGATGATCTTACAAGATGTCTAGTAATTCAAAGAGGCTACTGCTTAGCTCAAACAGGAAATGTTCATGCAACTGGAACTCTGTGGCAACAACTTGCCGCACCTGAGCAGTCTAATAATGCAACCGAGACCGGTGAAATGCGCTTGGTTGCAAATCGCGTTGAGCCATCGCCGATACTCTCAACCCCTTAATCACTGGCATATATTAATTAGATCTTGGAGTTATTGATGACGACCCCAACATTACTTTGCATCCTTGACGGCTTTGGACTGAACCCAGATTCGCGCGGAAATGCTGTGGCTCTGGCGAAAAAGCCCGTAATCGATCAGCTGATTAAGGAATATCCCAATTCTACACTCGTCACATTCGGCGAACGTGTTGGTCTTCCAGCTGGTCAGATGGGTAACTCTGAAGTTGGACACCTCAACATCGGTGCCGGTCGCGAAGTCGAGCAGTGGCTCCTAAGGATCTCTCGAGCCCTCGCCGGATCCTTTATGCGTGATTCAACTACATACAGACGTTTTCTCTCGGCTAATCAGGGCCAGCGAACGGTGCACGTTGTTGGACTTTTAAGTAATGGTGGGGTTCATTCTCACAGTGATCACCTTAAGCTGCTACTACCTCTGCTTGTCAACGATCTGCCGGAGGCCCGGATCGCGCTACATCTGATTAGTGATGGCCGCGATGTTGCACCAACTGCATTCCTGCAAGATCTAAGGGACTTGGAGCTACTTCTTGAGAAACTCCCTCGCTGTTCGATACGCTCAATAGCCGGTCGCTTTTACGCTATGGATCGCGATAAACGCTGGGATAGAGTTAAAATGGCATATGGAGCGATTGCTGCGGGCTTGGGTGTTACTATTAGCAACGCCGGTACCTACGTGCAGCAGTCCTACGCCAAGGGCGTTACTGATGAATTCCTTGAGCCAGCAGTTTTGGGTTCATATCCTGCCTTAGCCGATGATGCATATGTATTCGTTAACTTTCGTGAAGATCGCATGCGCGAGACAGTATCAGCGCTCTGCTCCCCAACATTTGCTGAGTTTGAACGTAGCATTCCAGCTCCCGCTCCAGAGCGTGTTCTGTGTTTTACCCAGTACGATCACTCGCTGCACCTGCCCTTTCTCTTTGAGCAGATCGAGATTAAAAATCATCTGGGCGAAGTCATCGCTAACAACGGAATCAAGCAACTCAGAGTAGCAGAAACTGAGAAATATCCGCATGTGACCTATTTCTTAAATGGTGGAATTGAAAAGGCGTTTCAGGGCGAGGATCGCCAGCTTGTGCCATCCCCTCGCGATGTAAAAACGTATGACCTAAAGCCTGAGATGAGCGCCCACGGAGTCACTGAGCTCGTTATCAATGGCTTGCGTTCAGGTACCTATGGACTGATCGTAGTTAATTTCGCCAACTGCGATATGGTCGGCCATACCGGGGTAGTGGAGGCCGGAATAAAGGCTGTTGAAACGGTTGACCGATGTCTCGGCAAGATATTACAAACGCTCCGCGAGGTTCATGGTCAAGCACTGATCATCGCTGATCACGGCAATGCTGAGCAGATGATTAACTGCGCCGATGGAACCCCGCATACAGCTCATACCACCTATCCAGTGCCAGTCATATTAGTGGGCGGCCCAAAAGCGTTGAAATTGAGACCTGATGGAGCGTTATGTGATGTGGCGCCTACACTGCTTGCGATGATGGGTTTGCCAAAGCCGTCTGAGATGACCGGCAGATCGCTCATATTAACCCTTGATCATTGAGCCTGGCACGATTTCTGCAATTCTGGCTTCTGAGGAAAGGAACCAGGCAAAAGTTGTCACTTATTTGCTTGACCTCATCAACTATTCCAACTGGATGGAATAGTTCGGCAATATATCAGCCTAAATGCGGCAGTTGCGGGTCTGAAAATGACGTATATGACTACAATCACTTCATCTTTTGAATTTTAGAGTGCTCGCCCTGGCGGTGCCAGGGTTGTGCTTCCGAAAAGTTTAAAATACTTCGTGCTTTAGTCATCCGCACCATTTTCATCCGCCTTAACTGCCGGATTTAGGATAAAGCGGAGGCGCAATGGAAGCGGTCCAAGGCATTAGTAGGATACTATCTAACTTATCAATCACTGGCCCAGTAAAGGCTAAGGCAGCTACAGGAAGTGCCCCAGGAGATTTTAACTCTACTCTAAAGGCACTTCTTTCCCCCGATAAATCCAATCAAGTGAGCGAGGAGGAACTTTTTTCCGCCTTGGTTCAAGAGCGTCTAAAGAAAAACAAGGGAGAATCTACACTATCAGAGTTCAAGACTCTTTTTGATTCCGCAAAGAAACGGCTCCAGAAACCAGACGGATTTGTACCTATGGAGGACGCCACTAAGGAAGCTCTAAAGGGGCTAAGGGACGCACAGAAGATAACAAAAGAAGAGGCGGATTCAATCTTCTCCCAAGCCTTTGCTGGAGCACAGCTAGATCAAAACAGAGATGCCCTATATGACAATCGCGGTGGCCCAAACGACCCGACTATGGCAGTTGCAGAGATGGAGCAAGCACTTCTTCTCAGCGGCGCTTTAATCGGTAAATTTGATGCCGGCTCTGAAACCGCCCCAGAGCGATCGCTGGATGCGCTAAGCAACTCTAGCGGCTCGGCCGGTCCTGCGGTTAACGGCTCTGAAACAAGCGGTGCCGGCTTTCTATTCAAGCCGGTGTCAGAGAGTGATGGGAATCTTGTAGTATTACTGCCTCCACGACTCGCTGGATTAGTAAAAGGGCTCTCATTGATTGGTCCCAATGGTGAGGTAATTGAAACCGGAAGGTACACTGGTAACGGCAACGGTGGTCGTGACCACTACCGCTTCTCGCGAAATGGTGGCCAATACCCGGATGGTGCTATGGTACAGGCAACCTTAGCGACCGGCGAACTTGTGCGCTACACTATACGTGAGACCTCTCAGAGAACTGAGAATATCCAGCCCGACGGCACGGCGGGCCTACTTAACCAGCCGGGCTTGAGCAACCGGTCGCTATAAACCATCTAAAGCGTTTTTCAAAAATCCTCAGCTAAGTTGCCAAGAAGCACTTGCAAATTCCGAAGCGTCGCGGAGGAATTTGGGACCTACAGTTTGTATGGGCACTATGGGTCCCACACAAACTGTAGGCGCTGAGGAAAAAGTCCATGGATGGCCTTTTCCGAGCATTTCTCACGGCGAGCGCAGCGAGCTTCGTGAAAAAGGCTCTTCGTGGAATCGAGTGGGTAGAATTGGCGTTTCCGGACGTGAA
>CAZZLV010000214.1:0-4677 GCA_964655155.1 uncultured Bdellovibrionales bacterium | reverse complement strand
TGCCGTAAATCACTATAGGTTGTTGTTTTGATTCGCGTCCGCGAATCGATAGCGTCTTCCAAAAGCCGCTATATCGCTACGGACTTTTGAAAACGCTATAAAATAGTGTAGACGGCTAAAAGCACCTGCGCCATTTTCATCCGCCTTCACTGCCGTTCTTAGGATCAAGAATATCGCACTTTCACGCGATATTCGGACTAAGGCTGATGAGAATCTGGACGGATCATCCCGTGCGCCAGCAGATCCTGAATATGCACCATGCCTATTGGTTTGCTCGATTGGTCGAGTACAAAGAGTTGGTTGACCTTACGCTCCTGAATAATACGACACGCTTCCTGTGCCAGTTGATCGGAGCGAATAACAATCGGCGTCCGCGAGCATACTGAGCCGATGGTTTTATTTAGGAAGTTGGGCTCGCGCTCTAGGCAGCGCCGTAGATCACCATCGGTAAATACCCCAATTATCTCACCAGCTCTATTTACAACAGCGGCAGATCCAGGGCGGCCCTCGGTGGCGGTGATCTGATGAAGCGCCTTAAGGTTAAGCGTATCTTCGGTTACAATACATACACGCGCCCCTGTTCGCATAATCTCTGAGACAAGCATCAGTGATCGGCCAAGATCGCCACCTGGATGAAATGCGGCGTATTCTTCGCGCGATATCCCCTTGCGCTCTAAAAGGGTCATCGCAATTGCATCAGCGATCGATAGCATAACGGTAGTGCTAGTGGTCGGCGCTAAACCGAGCGGCCCGGCTTCAGGAATTCGACCAGTTTCGATCACAACATCGCTGTGTCGTCCCAGAGAAGAGCTAGCACCGCTTGTGATTGAGATAATACTAGCTCCGAAGCGCTTGATACGCGGCAAAAGCCGCACGACTTCATCTGTTTCACCAGAGTGCGATAGTATGATGACGACATCCTTATGTTGCAAACGCCCGAGATCTCCGTGTATTGCATCGGCAGGATGGAGAAAAAAACTTGGGAATCCGATACTCGCCAGTGTGCTGGATAGCTTCATACCAACGTAGCCTGCCTTGCCCATGCCTGAGACAACTATTCGAGAATTATTATCAAGCGAGAGAAGGAACTGAACTGCTTGAGCAAAGCGATTATCGAGAGCATCTGCAACACGCGACAGCTCGCAGATCTGCTGGCGGATAATAGCCCGCCCGAATTCGATATCGGCCGACTCTTTGGCTTCTGTTGGATTAGCCTGAGAGGCTATTGATCCGGATAAATCCTTTGACATAACGCTATATCGGTAACTGCTCAGCAGTTTTTTACAGAGAGCTGCGAAATCACCGCAACTTTCGCTGCTCTCTATTTATTGTTTTGTGAGGCATCCGCCGCACGATTATTGAAACCTTCATAATCCATTTATTGCTCTACTCACAAAGGCTTCAATAATTCCTATTCATTATTACACTGTAAAACCGCCATTTCGGTGTTTTTTATTTCTTGTCATCCCTTAATCGGGGATGGCGTATTCTTGCTCAAGCAGTTGATACTTCTACCCCGCAAAGCCGCCCCTTAATAGAGGCGAACGCTACAGCTGCTAGATTTTCTGAGTGGTTACCTATAGCGTATCATACGAGCATGAGCGAAGCCATTGAGCAAACACCCCCGACCGCAGCGCATCGGGGATGGTGATAAATAGCGATTTACACATGATATTCTGCAAAATCCGCCGGGCTTCCTCAAGAAATAGTTCAGCAAGTTCGTCATCCTTAGACCGTGGTGAATTGCGCAAAATTTTAGTACTCTTAAGCGCGTGTACAACATCGCGCTTAAGATGCTGATAGGTAACCGTGGCAAGCTCTACGCCATGGTGTTTGGTGTTGCTCTCACCTCGCTGATTATCACCCAACAGACCTCGATATTTTTAGGTCTTATGTCGCGCACCACGGGATTTATCTACGATACGGCGCAACCAGACCTCTGGGTAATGGACCCAAAGGTTCAGTTTGTCGATGACATTAAACCGCTACAAGACACAAAGCTCCTACAGGTGCGGGGAGTTGAAGGTGTAGAGTGGGCAGTGCCCCTCTACAAGGGTTCTATCCGGGCACGACTACCTAACGGCACCTTTCAAACTTGCAATGTAATCGGGCTTGATGATGCTACTTTGATAGCGGGGCCGCCAGTTATGCTTGAAGGTACCCTTGGTGATCTGCGGCGGGCAGATGGCGTCATCGTTGATGAAGCTGCTGCCAAGGGCAAACTCGCTAAACCCGGTTTAACACCGAACTCACCTAAGCTGCCTCTGCAAGTTGGAGATATCCTCGAGCTAAACGACAACCGAGCCGTTGTTGTAGGAATCGCCCGAGTAACTCGCACCTTCCAATCTCAACCTGTTGTCTACACGACCTATTCTCGCGCTATGAGATTTGCTCCCCGCGAACGCAAGTTGCTCTCGTTTATCTTAGCCAAGGTGCGCACAGGTTATAATCAGTCAGAGGTAGCACGGCGAATTCAGCAACAGGCATCGTTAGCAGCTTTTTCAGCTGAGGAATTTAGGGGGATTACGATCAGATACTTTATGAAAAATACCGGAATTCCGATTAACTTCGGGATTGCAATCGGGCTCGGATTCCTTGTAGGGGTTGCGATCGTTGGGCAGACGTTCTTTAGCTTTATCGTTGACAACATGCGCTACCTGGGAATTCTTAAAGCAATGGGAGCATCAAATAAGCTCCTTTTCCACATGATCTTGCTACAAACATTTCTAGTCGGGGCTATCGGCTCTGGGATCGGTATGGGGATCGCCTGCTTGACCAGCATCTTGGCTCGCAACTCGGAGCTAGCATTTTATCTACCCTGGCAGATTCCGGTAATTACCGTGCTAGCCACATCAGTAATTACCCTGATCACAGCAATAGCTAGTCTCCGTAAGGTTCTACGTCTTGAGCCAGGCATTGTGTTTCGAGGATAGCCATGACAGCGCCAACTCATGAAGCAGCAATTCACTGCCGAGCTCTAACCAAGAGCTACCGCTCTGCTAGCTCAGTAACTCACGCCCTAAGAGGTGTTGATGTCGATATCTCTCAGGGCGAACTGTTTATGCTGGTTGGCCCCTCGGGTTGTGGCAAGACCACTCTGATCTCCGTTATTGCTGGTATTCTCCAACACGATTCGGGCGAATGTTCGATCTTTGGCGTCGATCTAAACGGGATGACAGACACAGAGCGTACGACCTATCGGGGTAAGAACATAGGATTTGTCTTTCAGTCTTACAATCTAATCCCAACTCTAACGACAACAGAAAATGTCTCAATTCCACTTCTGCTTCAAGGAGTGAAAAAAATCGAAGCTACATCTCGTGCCCATGATGCGCTTGTACGGGTCGGGCTGGGCGAAAAGCTCTCGACTCTTCCAACGGAGCTCTCTGGTGGACAACAACAACGTGTAGCGATAGCGCGAGCTCTTATCCATAACCCACGCCTTATCGTCTGCGATGAGCCGACTTCTGCGCTCGATCACTCAACTGGGGGTGAGATAATGGAGATCTTCCGCCACGAGGTGCTGTCTCAGAATAGAACCCTAGTAATCGTGACTCATGACTCGCGTATTTTTCACTATGCCGATAGAATAGGTGTCATGGATGATGGTCTCGTTACCAAAGTTGTTAACTCGCCCGCTGAGTTGGTACCCACTGCATGAACCGCTTTCTTCTCCTTCCATTTATCGCCATACTAGGGATCATCTTTGTGATTCGCACCGTCATAGTCGGTAGCGTCCCTCAACCGATTGCTGCGCCGCTTATCACACCACCGCAGTCTCCATTCCCCCAATTCGTCGCTGGCTCGGGTATTATTGAAGCTAGCTCAGAGAATATAGCTATAGCTTCTCCACTGGCAGGGGTAATCAAGAGCGTCTTTGTAATCGCCGGAGATCGAGTCGAGCGTAGTCAGCCTCTATTTGCGCTTGATGACAGGGATATTTTGGCTGAGATCGCCGTGCGCCAGGCCCAGATCGCCAAGTCTAAAGCGCTGCTCGATGATGCCCAAACTCAAGCTGCAATCTATAAAAGCGTAAACGATTCTCGCGCTATCATGCGGGGCGAGCTACTAAAACGCGAAAGCGCTGTCTCAGTCGCCCAGGCCGGCCTCGCAGAGGCCGAAGCACTCCTCAAAGCCGCTCAAACAACTCTTGAGCGGATGACGGTTCGTGCGCCTATTTCAGGCGAGGTGCTACAAAGCAAAGCTCGCATAGGTGAGTTCGCGCCGGCTCAGGTTTTAAGCACTCCACTTATGGTGTTAGGTAGCGTTGCTCCGCTAGCAGTTAGGGTAGATATCGACGAAAACGATGCCTGGCGTGTCTCTTCTGGTGGAAAAGCATCGGCCAATCTAAGAGGCAACTCAGAGATCGCGTTCGCCCTTAAATTCGTCCGTTTTGAGCCCTTTGTTGTACCGAAGCGATCACTAACTGGCGAGAGTTTTGAAAGGGTAGATACACGAGTTCTACAAGCGGTCTACTCTTTTGAAAGGGGCTCACTCCCTGTATATGTTGGCCAACTTGTGGACGTTTACATTGAGGCTAATCGCTAAGGAGAAGAGACCAAATTCAGCCATCGCTGGCTTTTGCTAGGTATAGCGTTTTTCAACCTATAGTGATCTGCAATAGTCCGTGCCAGTAAAACTGGCACGGCTTTTGCCGTAAATCACTATAGGTTGTTG
>CAZZLV010000213.1:0-4684 GCA_964655155.1 uncultured Bdellovibrionales bacterium | reverse complement strand
AGCCTTGCCAGTTTTACTGACACGGACTTTTGCAGATCACTATAGACAACCATCGGTGCAAGTTCGATACCACATCACCAATAGTACCCTAACTCAGACTATCTCCTCTAACCATTGAGTAATTAGATAGCATTCTCCACCCTGTACGGTTATAGCCGCAGTTCCAACTTCAACCTCGGAGAGATCGGCGATCGTAATCTTGCTAATATCGATGTTGACCCGCTTGCTTACGGTGCGGACACTGCCTTCGGTACGCCCAAAATCTACCCGACTCTCAAAAGCCATCTGAAAGGGAAAGCTCTCAATACTGAGGGGTGGTTGAGCCGCACGATGCTCAAGATTGGTGATCAGTTCAACTACCTCAGAGAGGGTCTCTGGCCCACTCTTTGTGATCAGGGCTTGGGCAGGAAGCTTTACCCCAGCTGATGCGTGCAGGCCGACTACAAGTTTACCGACCCCACCGCTGAGGGGTGCATACACTCCATCTGCTTTTGCCGTCACCAATGGGCGCACAGACTTGAGCGCATATGGGGCCTGAAGGAGCTCTAAGTTCTTAGTAAATCTTCGCGCACAGAGCGCTACTCCTTGCACGCCACATTCCCGAACTGGTGGTACGAGCGCGAAGATATCGGAATCAAATTTACCTTCAAGTCGAACAGGCCGAGTGCCCTGATGCGCCATGGGTACTGAAAAACCGTTGGCGTCACTCGGAAATCTTGGGTTCATATGTCGAAGCAGCACTCTTGCTGATGAGATCTCAACTAGTACCGAAAACACCGGCAGCTCAGGGCCGGATATAACACCTTGGCGCTGAAATAGAAGCTCGCTAGCAACGGTCACTGTAGTTGTGGCGATCGCCTTTTTCGTTGATTCATCAACTGGAGTAAGTTTTGAGATAGTTGGTTGACAGGGTTCTTGTGAGCGCGCTACCAGGGCAGTTGTTGGGAGCTTAGGTTGGAAGAGCTGCGCAAGTACCGCGCGTTTTGATTCCGCTAGCGAGTGCGAGGCGATCGCTCCGGAGGTAGGGTAGGGGCGCAGCCCTGCAGCAGGAGAGCTCTGTGCAATGGAGACGCTACTAAGCAAGCAGCTCGCAATTATAGTTGTTAGCGGTGTAATCTGTCGCATGTTGCGGTATTTATGAGGGTTTAGCCATCAGAATTAGCCAGCTCACGTTGCAGCAAATTTAGCTTATCAGGGGTACCGATATCGACCCAGCCAGTGCTTGGAATCGTATGCCCGTAAACACGACCAGTGGCCCGTGCTGCAGCGAGAAAGCAGTCAATAATCGAAAATTTATCACGATAATCCATGAAGGAGAATATATCGGTTGAGCATACTGATATCCCACTAAATGCATAGATCGCATCGTGATCTGTTGTGGTGTCCTGGGATGCAGTATCTTCTGTCCAGCCGGTGAGTTGTTGATTGCGGTTAAAGTAGAGACCCCGTTTTGACTCGCGGTGCATTACTGCTAGTGTTGCCACGGCTTTGCTCTTGCGGTGCTCGGCGAGTAGCATGCCTAGATCATAGGTGCAGTAGATATCTGAGTTGTGTACAAAAAAAGGCTCTGCGCCCTCCAATAGGCCGCGCACTTTTTTAAGTCCACCACCGGTATCGAGTAGCGAAGGCTCGTTAGAATAATGCACTTTCACCCCAAAATCGTCGTGTTGTGAGATGTAACCGGTTATCTGCTCTGGGAGGTGATGTAAATTAACAACAACTTCATCAACAGTAGCGGACTTCAAACGTGAGATGACGTGCTCAAGAATCGTGCGCGAGCCTGGGATAGTACCAAGCGGCATGAGGCATTTAGGGGTGTTGTGTGTCAGCTGGCCGAGGCGCGAGCCGATCCCTGCTGCGAAGATCATTGCTTTCATATCTGGCTACTGTGTTTGTGGATAGGATTGACCACGGTACTTCAGCCGAGCATACGGTAACAGCAGAAAGTGGGCTACAGTGATTTACTAAGTGCTATGCCCCCGCCAATGCCCCACAGGAAGCCGCTATATCGTTTCCGCCAGAGTAACGCCTGACTACTGGTTGCCTTAGCTGGACTGCAAGAGCATCTCTGAAGGACTTTAACTCCTCTGGACTAGGTGGCGAGAAGCGTCCGCTGCTGTCGTTAACGTCAATTAGATCTAGTCGCACAGGGGTGTCGCCGATAAGAGCAGCAAGATTGCGGGCATCCTCCTCGCCGACGTTTTCTCCACTGATGCAGACATACGATAGGTTTATCCTGTCTTTGCGGACGAGAGCGTGCCGCCGAGCTGCCGCCATGACTCTTGCCACGGGAGTTCGCGCAGCTACTGGCACGAGTCGTGCCCGTTTCTCATCAGTTGCAGCTCCAAGGCTAACTGATAATCTAAAGGGAAGATTTAGGTCGGTGAATCTCTCAATCTCAGTGACTAATCCAACAGTGCTTATGGTAATAGCTTTGCCGCTGATCGCATTCTCAAGCGGCTGACGCATCCAGTCTGCTGCTATAAGCACATTTTCAAAGTTAAGGAACGGCTCACCCATACCCATAAAAACGGCGCCGGTAATGCAACGCCCTTGGGCGCTAACGATCCGTCGCGCTTGAGCAACTTGATCGAGGATCTCCCACGAGGTTAGGTTTCTGCGTGTCGCCATGCGAGTCGTAGCACAGAAGGTGCATCCCATAACGCAGCCCACCTGTGATGAGATACACAAACTAACTGCCCCTGGCTTGTGGAGTGGGATGAGCACGGTTTCAAGCCTCATTCCATCGTGAGTTTCAAAGAGTAACTTTTGAAAGCCATCGGCAGCCGATGTAAGGTGCCCAATAAGGAGCAGCGAATCTAGGTCTCTTACGTAGCTGCTAAAGCGCTTGGGCAACTGGGCATTAGCCACAATATCGCTAGCGCGACGCTCTCCCCGTCCGATTACAGAGCTAGCCCAACGCCTAGCTTTATCCCCTGATAGCCCGATAGATTCAGCCCATGTATACCAGGCAGTCGGCGCCATAGAGCTTGGCGCCATCGTGTATGAATCAACCCTAGAAGGCGATTCAGAGCTGCTGTTTAAGACCGGCAGATCTGTTTCTTGCAGGTAACTACTCACCGGTTTTAAACGTTGTGGTTCATGCTTCATCTTTCAATATCGCCATCTTGTTGTTCATTATTCATGTCATCTCCTGAAGGGCGTCGCAGTTCTCTCTATCTCTAAGAGGCCAAAAATGTGCGGAAGTTGCAGAGATAATTAAGTTAAACTTCATCTGCCCGCACATTTTTATCCTTTTCGAAACTTCCAACGTTTTTAAGTAGATAGCGGGAGAAATGCGATGCCCTACATCCCCTGATTGGGGATGCAGTATTTTGGGTGAGTAGTTAATGTTTCCATCCCGCTTTGCTCCGCAAAGCTGCCCCTTAATACGGGCTAACGCTACAGTCGATGCTCGTGCTGAGTAGTTACCATATTTCTAAGTAGCTAGCGGGAGAACTGCGACGCCCCTGAAACTAAAAAAGCAGATTTTGTGCTTGTATCCTTGCCCTGCAATCCCTCGCAGAGCAAGGCCATGAGGATATTCTTACGAGCTTTTAGAGCATGAGCCTTTGAGAGCGCAGCTAAGAGCAATCAATGTTGGGGCCCATAAACCCACGAAGATTCCCCAACGCTCGGCGTGTGCATCGGCCAGAGCAGAGCGCACTGCCACATCAGCTATAGTCTCAAATTGAGAGCCAGCCAGGTTGGGAGAAACGCACCAGAGAGCTATTGATAGTGGTATAGAGATTAATCCAAGGGCGAGACACACTTTTGAGATGTTCATAAAGGACTCCAGTAATAGTCAAAGCTAGCTTATGGTCGCATCACTTCTACGCCCATAACTCTGATCTACCTCATGGGCGCATATCAGCCAAGCCACTATCGTCGAAGTGTCAAAACGATTAGCGATAAGCGCTAGAGTTATAAACCGTAAATGGAGGAACCATGTTTAGAAGTGAATATCCCTTTCGACGCGGACGATTGCTGGGCGAGGAGTTGCTGCCGATTCCACGCAGTTTTCAGCGGGTGATCGATAATATTTTGCAGGACGTCTGGGAACCAACGCCCGCGTTATCGCTTGTCTCTGCCTTCTCGCCGCAGGTCGACGTTGATGAGGACGAGAAACAGGTAAAGGTCATGGCCGAGCTGCCAGGCCTAACCGAGAGCGACGTAGAGATCGTATATGAGCCGGGACAGCTCATCTTACGTGGCGAAAAGAAAGAAGAGGAGAAGCGTGAGTATCCAAGGGGTCGCGGCCGTTATGAAGAGCGTCGCTATGGCGCCTTTGAGCGCCGTATTCCGCTCAGAGCCGAGATCGAGGAGGGGCAGATCCAAGCGAACTTTGATAAAGGCGTACTAACGATATGCCTCCCAAAGTCTGCGGAAGCTCGGGCTCAAGCGCGTAAAATTCCGATTAAGCTCGGAGCTCTGAGCCCACAACTGGCGCATGGAGCGCGCGGTAGTCAGCAGCAGCAAGCGAGTGAGGGTGCAGCAGCGCACTAGTCCGTATTTTTCACGAAACTCGCTGCGCTCGCCGTGAAAAATGCTCGGAAAAAGGCCATTCATGGCCTTTTTCCTTATCGCCTACAGTTTGTGTGGGACCCATAGTGCCCACACAAACTGTAGGCTCCAAATTCCTCCGCAGCGCTTCGGAATTTGCAAGTGCTTCCTTGCACTTGCT
>CAZZLV010000212.1:0-4689 GCA_964655155.1 uncultured Bdellovibrionales bacterium | reverse complement strand
CGTCAGGGTGAGCACCGAAAATTCAAAAGACAAAGTGATTTTAGTCAGATGCGTCATTTTCAGACCCGCAACTGCCGAATTTAGGATAATAGCTCTTAGCAGCGAAATGCTGTCAGCCGGGCGTCAAGTGGCGGCCACCAGCGCTAGCCATAAGTGATAGGGACTACTGTAAAAATTGGGTGCTAGGGGGCTTTCCCGCGGGGGGAAATTTGCTACTGTTAGGGGGTGTTTCGAGACATATCCACATGCGGCTGAAGCGGCTTTTGGCACTCGGAGAGGATCGCCATAAAAAAGGAATCGCCTGTAAAAGAGTATCTGCGGTGAAGATTGAGGAGTTAGCAAAGGAGGCACAGAGTTCTGGAGGGGTTGGATTAAAGCCCCGTCGTCCGCTCTTATGTCTTGAGATTAATCCACCCCGAGGAACTGACATAGCGCCGATCTTAGCTCGCTATGAGGGGCTCAAGGGGGTTGATTTTGTCAACGTGACCGACTCAGCTCTCGCCAAAATGAAGCTGTCAGGAGTGGTCTTCGCGGCTCTGTTTAAGCAGCGCTTTGGCATAGAGCCGGTAGTGAATCTTTCGTGTCGTGACCGTAACGTGATCGCTCTCCAGGCAGATCTCTTAGGAGCGTGGTCGCTAGGTATCCGGTCAATCGTTGCACTTACCGGTGATGCTGTTACAGTTGGCGACCTGCCTGATGCAAAGGGAGTGTTCGAGATAAACTCGATCGGCTTGTTGAATATTATCGCAACTCTTAACGCAGGTAAGGATCTCGCCGGTGGCGAGCTCAAGGGTGGCACAGACTATGTGCCAGGTGTGGTGGTGAACCCAAATGCTCGCAACAGAGATGCCGAGATCCGGCGACTTGTTCGCAAGCGAGAAGCAGGGGGCTCCTATGCTCTCAGTCAGCCGGTGTTTGATGTTGAACAAGCAGTAGCATTCTTTGAGGCAGCGGCATCGAGTGGCGTTGATAATTTCGTTGGCTTGCTGCCGTTTAAAACGGCCAAGGGATTTGAAGCGATCGCCAAGATTCCGGGGATTAAAGTTCCGGATCATGTCCTCAGTAAGGTACAAGGGTTGAGCGATAGCGATATAGCGGCGTATTCGCTCGATATCGCCAGCGAGATAGCCGAGCGTGTAAGCCCTTTTGTGAGAGGATTTCATGTCGTCAGTGGTGGTTCGCCGCTTCTGGCGCTAGATCTGTGTAATCGTCTGGCGTCGTGGATATCTGCGCGCGCATGACCAACGGTGTGAAGTACGAGGGGAAAGATAGATGAAGCGTCGAGAAGAGATGACCTTTCTTGAGAGGATATACGTGGTGGAGATCGCCAAAGGTCTAAAGATTACTTTCGGTAAGCTACTTGGCAACCTTTGGCTGCATATATTGCATGCTCTTGGGTTTAAGACATCGGTAGCCGCTGCTGCCTCGATTCAGTATCCTAATGCACGGCGCGCCTATCCGCCGCGTTACCGTGGTCGTCACCGTCTGACGCTGTATCCTAATGGCGATATCAAATGCACTTCGTGTTTCCTCTGTGCCACCGCATGCCCCGCTCGTTGTATTTACATCGAGGCTTCCGAGCACGACGATCCCCATGTAGAAAAATTTCCCAAACGCTATGAGATCGACACCTTGCTCTGTATTTATTGTGGCTATTGCGTCGAGGCCTGCCCGGTTGATGCGATTCGGATGGACACAGGTTTGCACCCAGAGGTTTACCCGGCTGATCCGCGATTGTTTATCGAGGACAAGGAGACCCTTATGGAGCGCTCGCGTTTGCTCGAAGATTACGGCCCAGAGAGGCTCTACGACATGCACATGAAGAAGATGCAAGAGCTTGAGAAGGTAGTCCTGTAATGTTCGCAGGACGATGCAGCTCGGTAGCGCGTTGTGTCGTTTCGCTCGCTTCATTATTGGTAGTCACGCTTGGCGTGGCGGTCAACAGCGCTTGCGGCGATGATCCAGCGACGCCTAAGGGCGCCGGGCCACTTCCTGACCTATCAACTGGAGCAAGGCTTGGTGTTACGGTTACTGCCCAGCATGCGCAGCTCTATCGGATGCTTGTACCACCTGAAGTTGCTGCGATGCTCGATCGAGGCGAATTTTCTTTTGAGGCGGCGCTAAAGCCGCGTGAGCCAGCGCGTTTTAAGGCTCATCGGCACAGCGATCTAACGGTGCCAACTATCGCAGCGTCTGGAGTTATCAATGATACCTCAGGTGGCAAGGCGTTTATATCGCCAATGTTCGATATCCCGCGTAGCGCTCTGGGCGACCTAACAGCACTGGCTTACAAAATTTTATGGAATACCGCGAGTCTCACGTGGCGCTACGGCTCATATACAACGTCACAATCCTTACTCATCTTTAAGACCCCAGAGGAGGAGCCGCGCAAACTCGAATTCGATATTGAGCGCGTGCATCCGAGAAAACTAGGTGATGTTACCGGCACCCTTGAACCGATCTTTCGTGAGCGGATATCGGCACGCAAGCCAGCGGCGATTGAGAGCCTCTCATGGTTAACACTCCGTTTTTTTGGGAGTGGCGAGGACTTTGTCTGGGCGGCGTCCCCGGTGATTAATGCTATTCGGCAGATGACTGGTAGTAACCGATCAGATCCGGTTTTCACTGGTGTATTTTCTCCGGACGATCTCTTTGTCTGGTCAGGTAAAGTTGAGCTAGTTGAGCCATCGGGGCTAACGCTACTGCCGCTCTTGGTACCCATGCTTGAGGCCAAGGAGCCTAAGGTCGAAGCTCGAGATGGGTGTACTGTGCGGACAATGCGTGGGGAGGGTGCGGTTGTCTTGAACTACCAGAGTGGACGGTTTAAGGGTGCTGGCGGGTGGTTACCAACGAATACAGTTATGGCACTTCGGTCGGTGTGGCGCATGGAGCTAACATCGCGTGACCCGTTCTCTCTTGACCCACGTCAAACGCTGTATATCGACCGTGATACAGGGCTCCCGGTATATCGAGTGGTGTGGGATGACGCCGGCAGGTTGCGCCGAGTGACGGTGGGAATGATACGTTCTTTCCAGCATGAGGGTGGCCAAGTAGAGCCGGTGCTTGCAGGGCAGGTGTTAATACACGGGGGTAGTGCGGGACGCTTAGTGCTCCTGATCGATTCGTTTACAACGTGTGCAGGGTATCAACCAGGTAGGGCTAAATTAGATTTTGACCCGAGCACATTCGTTAAGTTTCCGCAGCCGGAGCCCAAAAGTGAGAAAAAACTTGAAGATCGTAAGAAATCGGAAGATAGTTCGGATTAGTGTGACATTAACCTCAAGTCGGTAGTTACGGCGGTTGCAAATAGCGCAGATGCTTAAAAGCACGGGGCATTTTGAGTTTTTCGGGTGTGCAACCCTGGTACTGTCAGGGTGAGCACCGAAAATTCAAAAGTCAGAGTGATTTTGGGCGGGTGCGCCGTTTACAGACCCGCAACAGCCGAATTTAGGTTCACTCGGATACCAGACAAACGGCCAAGCGGAAAATTAGTAATATATAGCGTTTTTCAAAAGTCATTAGCGATATAACGACTCTTGTAAAACGCTAGCGATTCGCGGACGCGAATCAGAACAAAAAGCTATAGTGATTGACGGCAAAAGCCTTGCCAGTTTTACTGGCACGGACTTTTGCAGATCACTATAGCGTTTTTCAAAAATCACGAGCGATATAGCGGCTCTTGGAAAACGCTAGCGATTCGCGGACGCGAATCAGAACAAAGAGCTATAGTGATTTGCTGGGGAGGGTTGGCCTATATGACGGCTGGCAGATCTGAAAATCGGATTGAGCGGATCTTCGGTCAGGGAGACCTGCCCCTTCTGCGCCTATCACACGACTCTGGTTATACAACGGTTATCTCCGAATATGGCGCCCATGTGCTTTCATGGCGTGACCCTAGCGAGCGAGAGCTACTTTTTGTGAGCCATCAGGCGTTCTACGAACGCGGAAAACCTATTCGTGGAGGGATCCCGATCGTATTTCCTCAATTCTCAAAAGGTGTGCTACCAGCACATGGATTCGCAAGGACTATGATGTGGAAGGTTGTGCGCGAGCAGGTAAGCACAACAGGGCCAGTGGCAGTTACCTTACGTCTCATACCTGATGCGCGAACTCGCGAGTTGTGGCCCCATGAGTTTTACGTCGAACTTGATGTGGTGCTGACAGATGTACTGCTTTTGACGATGCGAGTTGAGAACACAGGCACGGTTCCGTTACAATTCAATACAGCGCTGCACACATATCTTCGCACAAAAGACGTATCAGGTCTGCGTCTGCAAGGGTTTGCTGGCTGTGAGTTCGTCGATATGTTGCGAGACCGCAAGATGGATCTCGAGGATAGGCAGGAGGTGCTGATTGATGGGCCAATCGATCGAGTCTATCGAGATTCTCCACAGAGTGTGCAAGTTTGTTCTGATAGTGACCGGTATGCGTACCTAGTTACAAAAGAGGGTTTTACGGATACGGTAGTGTGGAATCCATGGCTCGATGGAGCCAAGGCGCTAGTCGACCTGGGGGATTCCGAGTACTCAGAGATGCTCTGTGTTGAGTCAGGAAACGTACTCACTCCGATCGTGCTGAACCCAGGCGAGCTGCATACCAGCGCGCAGATACTAAGAGTAGAGGAGTACTAAGAGTAAACCTAAATTCGGCAGTTGCGGGCCCGAAAACGGCGCATCTGGCTAAAATCAC
>CAZZLV010000211.1:0-4716 GCA_964655155.1 uncultured Bdellovibrionales bacterium | reverse complement strand
TTTTAGCCAGATGCGCCGTTTTCGGGCCCGCAACTGCCGAATTTAGGATTATCCTTTCGCTCTAAAAAGCAATCTTCGACATCAGCAGCCCCGCCCACCGATCCGTGTCAGCTGCTCAGGCTGCGACTGGTGGATATGCGCCTGCATCCGATGTCTGTGCACTTTTATTCCAATCGTACCTGCGAGGATTGTTGAACTAACCAGCACCGTTCCTTGGGCTAGCGGCGAGAGTTGAGTGAGGCTTTGTAAGAGATGATACCCGGAAAAACAGCACAACCCAGTCAGCGCAGCAGCTACCACTCCGGGAAGCTTATCAAGCGCACGCAAGATCGGCATACGTTCTAGGTCTCCAACGAGGACTATTACAGCTATGAGTGCTCCGATCAGAATCGATAGCCCAAGAAGAACCGCAATCAAAACCGGCGTTGTAATAGTTTCCGTCATCCCACGAACTATAGCGCCACTGGCTAGCGAATGCAGAGAAAAAGCCGATGCCGTGGAGATAATCGCTCTGGTGCTTACCGGAGGGGGTTTATGGCTCTCACAGCTACAATCACCACCGGCCTGGTGATGCAGGGAGTGGTGCATAAAGTGCTTTAAGAGGATATAGCTGCCGATAAGGATAAATAGATGCCCTAAGGTCTCAGAGTATTCAGCAACTTCGCTAGCTACGAGTATGCCGATGATCCCGTACAGCGCGTGAAAGAGGGCAAAAGCAGCCCCCCACGTGAGCGGCCGACCACCTACCGTTGCGGCCAGAGCTATGGCAATTAAGATACACCCGTCACCGAGCAGGGTCAGGGGATACAGAATAAATACAGATATGAGCGAGAGGGAGGTCATGGCTAGTAGTGTAGGGTGTTTAGGTGGTCTGAGGCAAATCCACGCTCCTAAAATGTTCTGATTTATGGGGCTGTGCTTTGCAAAGGGGCGGTTTTAGCAATAGGATTGGGGGGTGTTGGCAAATAAAATAGAGAAGTTTTTAAGAGACGCGATATGACATTTCCGGCGACTCGCCTAAAAAGGCTCCGCAAAACCCAAGCACTGCGCTCGATGGTGCGTGAGACCCGGGTGCACACCGCTGACCTAATAATGCCGATGTTTATCGTCCCTGGAACTAAGGTCATGAAGCCGATCGCCTCGATGCCAGGGGTATACAATTTAAGTAGCGATATAGCGGTCGAAGAAGCCAAGCGCTATCAAGATCTCGGGATTCATTCGGTGCTGCTTTTTGCAATCCCTGAGCATAAAGACGAGGTGGGAAGTGCAGCATGGCAGGACGATGGGATTATCCAACAGAGCACTCGGGCCATTAAAGAGTGTGTTCCTGGGATCAATGTGATCACCGATCTCTGTTTCTGCGAGTATACCTCACACGGTCACTGCGGCATTATGCGCGATGGGTCGCTCGACAACGATGCAACCTTAGATATCATCGTAAAGCAGACCCTCTCGCACGCTAAGCACGGTGTAGATATGGTTGCCCCTAGTGGCATGATAGACGGAGCAGTGGGTCGGATGCGAGCGGCTCTTGATCGGGAGCACTATTACGATGTTTCGATTATGGGCTACTCTGCAAAGTTCGCTTCGGGTTTTTATGGCCCGTTTCGTGAAGCCGCGCAGTGTGCTCCACAGTACGGAGATCGACGCACGTACCAACAGGATCCGGCAAATCTGCACGAAGCGCTGCGAGAGATCGCACTCGATATTGAAGAAGGGGCTGATATAATTATGGTCAAGCCGGCGCTGGCCTTTCTCGATGTTATTCGATGCGCAAAGGATCGTTTTCAGATGCCGACGGCTGCATACAACGTCAGTGGCGAATACTCGATGATTAAAGCAGCGGCCGCGCAAGGATGGATTGATGAAGAGCGAGTTATGCTTGAGCTGCTGACGTCAATAAAGCGAGCAGGTGCTGATATTATTATCACCTATTTTGCGCCGGAATTTGCCCAAAGGGCCAAGGGTGGAACAGTTGAGTATTATTGAACCTAAATTAGGCAGTTGCGGGCCCGAAAACGGCGCATCTGGCTAAAATCACTGCGTCTTTTGAATTTTCGGTGCTCACCCTGACTGTGCCAGGGTTCATGCCTTAAGAAAAGTTCAAAATCCTTGGTGCTTTTAGCCATCTGCACAATTTTCATCCGCCTTAACTGCCGAATTTAGGATTAAGCACTTTTTTCAATTAATTCCTTGGCGAGAGCGCGGCCTATATCTGTGGCGCTAGCGATCGGACCACGAGCTGAGTGCGAGACCGAGTTGAAGGCATCCTCTGTGAATACACGGGCAGAGATAGATACTTCGCCGGCACTGACTTGCGCGAAGATAGAGATCGCCGAGTGACAGTCGCCCCCCAAAACACCAGCCACCGCTCGCTCAGCAGCAAACTCTACTGCTGTTTTCTGATCAACAACTGACTCTATCAGCGCTCTAATACTTGGGTCAGCGTTACGGATCTGCACCGCTAAAATCCCCTGATTCATCGATGGAAGCATGACAGCGCAATCTAGCTGCTCGTAGGCTATGTCGTGGCGACCGAGTCTTTCTAGGCCTGCTGCTGCAAGGACGATCCCTGAGAGGTCAGCAGATTCATCTAATTTACGCAGGCGTGTCGGAACGTTCCCGCGATGATCGCGCACCACCAAGTCGTTTCTGTACGAGAGCAATGAAGCGCGGCGTCGCAGACTCGCTGTGCCGATACAAGCTCCGCGTGGTAACTCTGCAAATGCGAGCCGCGAGCCATTTGCCTGGCGCTTGCCGATAAACGCATCGTAGGGGGTGGCTCTTTTCATAATCGAGTGGATCTCTGTTCCCTGCTCGGTATCTGCGGGAACGTCTTTAGCAGAGTGTACCGCCAGGTCGATCTCTTTGTTTATTAAAGCCCTCTCAAGATCGCTGATCCAGTCCTTCTTATCACTCTGGGCTTCAAGTGCTGTGTCCTGCTTTCTGTCCCCTTCGGTCTTGATAATCCGAACGCTCACGATCAGCCCTGGATTGTTTGCTATGAGCTGCGCTTTTACCATCTCGGTTTGAGCGAGTGCTAGGTCGCTTCCGCGGGTGCCTATGACTATTTTTTGCATGAGTAATCCTCTCTTCGCCCACTAATACCTCTTCGCCTACCAGTACGATGTGCGCCAAGGAGCGCACAAGAGACTTAAGAGTTTAGCACCTTGCTGAGCCATGAGCACGTTTAATAAAGTTGCTGCGTTTGCTGAGTATTTACATTTTGTGTAGCATGAGCGGAAATTATGTCGAACGAGAGTAATTCAGCGAGGGTCTTTTCAGAGTGCCAGACTCTGTTCCCTGGAGGTGTTAACTCACCGGTGCGCTCATGGCGCGCAGTAGGCGCAGACCCATTTATCGTCCAGCGCGGAGAGGGGCCATACCTTTTTGATCTAGATAATAAGCGCTACATCGAGTACCTCAACAGTTGGGGACCACTTGTTTTGGGGCATGCCCCGACAGTTGTTCGAGAGGCAGTCACCGAGCAGCTTTCAAGAGGGTGGAGCTATGGTGCTCCCGGGGTGCCTGAATACCTCTTGGCTCAGGAGATTCAAAAACACCTACCAGCGCTAGAGATGATGCGTTTCACTAGTTCGGGCACAGAGGCAGTAATGCACGCCGTGCGGGTCGCTCGTGGTTTTACCGGTCGACAGAAGATCGTCAAGTTCGAGGGTTGCTACCACGGAGCGAGTGACCCGCTGCTAGCTAAAGCAGGTAGTGGTGTGGCAACACTTGGGCTTCCCGATTGCGCTGGCGTCTTGCCGGCGGTGGTGGCTGATACCCTAACGGTACCCTTTAATGATCTTGCCGCGGTGGAGGCGCTATTTAAAAGCTTTCCCGAGCAGATAGCAGTGGTAGTACTTGAACCGGTGATCGGCAACTCCGGATATATTCCGCCGCGTCCAGGTTTCCTTGAAGGTTTGCGAAGGATAACAGAGCAGTACCGCGCACTGCTCTGTTTTGATGAGGTGATGACCGGTTTCCGTGTATCGCTGGCGAGCGCGCAGGGCTTATTCGGTGTAAAGCCGGATCTAATGACCTTGGGCAAGGTGATCGGTGGAGGTTTCCCGGTTGGACTGTACGGTGGGCGCAGAGATGTTATGAGTGTCGTGGCACCTCTCGGGCCGGTGTATCAGGCGGGTACGCTCTCTGGTAATCCAGCAGGTATGGTCGCAGGATTGGCAACTCTAACAGAGTGGGCTAAACCAGGGGTATTTGAGGCCACAGAACGAGCAACGAGCGACCTCGTGCTTGGGCTAGCCGAGCGTGCCAAGAGATTTAACATACCTTTCGTAGCTGGTAGCACCGGCACCATGTTTGGTTTCTTCTTCCAGCAAGGGCCGGTGCACTCGTATGCAGATGCTCAGCGCTCTGATCTGCAGAGATTTAGGAAGTTTTTCCATCTGATGCTTGAGAGGGGTGTATATCTTGCTCCATCGCAGTTTGAGGCCGGTTTTGTATCAGCTACCCACACAAACGATCTGATCGAAGCAACGCTTAACGCGGCGCATGAGTCGTTTAAGCAGCTTTGAGTCCCTAATCCGTATTTTTCACGAAGCTCGCTGCGCTCGCCGTGAAAAATGCTCCAAATTCCGCCGCTGCGCTTCGGAATTTGCAAGTACTTCCTTGCAATTGCTCGCCCGAATCTTGCACTTTCGTTCAACCTAAATTCGGCAGTTAAGGAGAACGAAAATGGTGCAGGTGGCTAAAAGC
>CAZZLV010000210.1:0-4721 GCA_964655155.1 uncultured Bdellovibrionales bacterium | reverse complement strand
GATAGCGTTTTCCAAAAGCCGCTATATCGCTACGGACTTTTGAAAAACGCTATATGGATGGCCTTTGTCCGAGCATTGTTCACGGCGAGCGCAGCGAGCTTCGTGAAAAATACGGATTAGAGAGAACGCTCTGGCATTTAGGGCTTGCCTTGTTCTAATATCCCAAAAGCGGCAGTAGCGGGTCTGAAAATGGCGCATCTGACTAAACCTAAATTCGGCAGTTGCGGGCTCGAAAACAGCGCATATGGCTAAAATCATATGGCTAGAATCACTCCGGCTTTTGAATTTTCGGTGCTCACCCTGACGGGCCAGGGTTCAAGCCTTAAGAAAAATTCAAAATACCGCGTTATTTTAGTCATCTACTCCATTTTGACCCACCGCAACTGCCGAATTTAGAATTATCCCGTACCTTAAGGAGAGAGAGCATGGATTCAACCAACCACAATATTCCAGAGACACCTGCGGCACCCGAAACCTCTGCGGCTGTGGCCAATACAGCACCACATGCTCAAATAGATGATGAGATCGATATCGAGACCTTTGCCAAGATCAAGTTTCGTGTGGCAACGATTGAAAAGGTCGAGGCAGTTCCAAAGTCAAAGAAGCTGTACCAGATTCAGCTCGATGTCGGAGAGCTTGGTAAACGGCAGATCGTATCGGGTATCGCCTTGCACTACACGCCAGAGCAGCTCGTTGGTAAGCAGATCGTTATTGTAGCTAACCTCAAGGCAGCTAAACTTATGGGCGTTGAGAGTCACGGTATGTTACTAGCGGCTTCAACAGAGGGCGATCAAGTTCTGGCGATACTATCGCCCGACAAAACGATTACTCCGGGCTCACGGGTACGTTAACCAGCATCATGCAGATCGAGATTATCGACACTCACTGCCATCTAGACTCTGAGCCATTTAATCAGGACAGGGCGGAAGTGATCGCGCGGGCGGTGGCGGCCGGAGTAACGCGGATGATTACCATCGGGACTGGCCAGGGGCTGGAAGGAGCCAGTCGAGCTATCGCTATTGCAGATGCAAACCCGATGGTCTGGGCTACAGTTGGAGTTCACCCACACAACGCTGATACAGCTCTCGAACTTGCGCACCTAGAGCAGCTGGCCCACCACAACAAGGTGGTTGCCATCGGAGAGACCGGCCTGGACTTCTTTCGTGATTGGGCCCCAGTAGCTGCCCAGCAAGCCGTATTCGAGGCACAGATTGCCATCGCTCGAAGAGTCAATAAACCCCTGGTAATTCACTCGCGAAATGCCGCTGCTGCTTCACTTGAAACTCTAATTAGTAACAACGCTCGAGACGTTGGTGGAGTGCTTCACTGCTTTTCTGAAGACGCAGCCTTTGCCTCAAAGTTACGCGAGATAAATTTTAGGGTGTCATTTCCGGGGCAACTGACCTTTAAAAAGGCTAGCCAGGTGCGGGAGGTGTGTAAAGCGATCCCACTCGAGCAGATACTTGTAGAGACTGACTCTCCGTACCTATCTCCTGAACCCCACCGAGGTAAGAGGTGTGAGCCTGCATACGTGGTGGAAACAACGCGCATGCTAGCGCAGATTAAAGGCTTGTCGCTTGAAGAAGTTGCGGCGATAACTACCAGTAATGCATTACAGCTCTTTACTCAGATGCGGTAAGGGTGTGCACACGAAGTGAGCTCCAAGTATGACTCAATACTCATCAATCGACTTAAAGATTCAAGATAGAGTAGCTACTGTCACCATCGAACGTGCACATGCACGTAACGCACTAAACTTAGAGGCTATCCGCGAGCTTACATCAGCATTCACTCTTCTCAGTACTGACACTGATATCCGGTGTATTCTCCTGCGTGGTGACGGCACCGATGCATTTTGCACAGGAGCTGATCTGCAAGAGCTACAGCGGGCTAGCTCTCCTGACGCACGCAGAGAGTTCTTTACATCATTAGCAATGCTAGTTGAGGCTATTCAGCTATGCTCACACCCAACAGTATCGCTGGTATACGGCTTTGCTCTAGCGGGCGGCTTGGGGCTCTTAGCGGCCTCTAACATAGTAATCGCGGCGGACGATGCCCAATTTGGCCTTCCAGAGGTAGCTGTGGGACTAGCCCCACTTGTAGTTGCTGCGCCACTGGCTCAAACGGTATCACCACGGGGACTCGACTTATTGGCGCTCACTGGAGAGCGTATCGGAGCCGCTGAGGCGCTCAGGATTGGGCTTATTACCAAAATTGCACCTAAGGAATCAGCCCTAGAAGAAGCTCGTGTGCTGTGCAGAATGATCGCTCTTCGTGGGCCCACGGCGCTACAGTCCACCAAAGCAACACTACGCGATGTCCGCGCTAGTAACAGCAAAAACTTTATCTATGAACTAGCCGACCGGAGCGCTCTCGTTAGCATCGGAGATGAAGCCTCAGAGGGCATAAAAGCCTTCACTGAGAAACGTGCCCCTACTTGGAAAGGATGATTAAACCTAAAAACGGCAGTTAAGGAGAGATGATGAAATTCGGACGCTACTCGGTAAGCACGGTGTTGTTTGCTTCATTTCGTCTCGATGGCGGAAGTATGTTTGGATCAGTGCCTAAGAACATATGGCACAAGAGCATCCCCGCCGACCAAGATAATTGTATTCCTCTTGTGTGCCGATCACTGCTACTAGAGCACGGCGCGCAAAAGGTCCTGATAGATGTTGGCATCGGCAACAAATGGAACGACAAGTTGCGCCAGATCTATCAAGTAGAACTGGCACCGCAAGAAACACTTGGATTTGATCCGGCTCAGATTACCGATGTAGTGCTTACACACTTACATTTTGATCATGCAGGTGGAATATCACACTACTCGGCTTCTAACGCACTCGTGCTTACTTACCCTAGAGCGCGTGTACACTTGCAGAGCGCTAATTGGGAGCGCGCAAATAATCCGACCCCCAAGGATCGCGCCAGCTATCTAGGTGAAAATATCGAACCTCTCCGTGGCGCAAAGCTCCAGCTACACGATGGTAGCATGGAGATACTTCCAGATATTTATGTCCACCGCGTTGACGGTCATACACCGGGGCAGCAATGGATTGAGATTGGGCCGCAAAGCGAAAGTGCTGCTCCAAGACTCTTTTTTCCTACTGACCTAATACCAACAAGTCACCACGTTCCACTCGCCTTTCATATGGGGTATGACGTCTGTGCCGACACCTTGCTGCGCGAAAAGCTAGTCTTTTTAGAACGTGCAATAGCCATGAATGCAACTGTCTGCTTTCAGCACGACCGCGATATCGCTCTTGCCAGCATCGTCCGCAACCCTAAAGGGGGCTTTGAAGCAGTGCAAATCTCGGATACAGAGTAAAATAAGCCTGAAGTTCATGCAGAAACAACGGGGACAGCTGGAGTGAGCCTGCGGTATAGCAGCGGACTGTAGCAGGTAGGCTTTAACCCTAAATTAGGCAGTTGCGGGCCTGAAAATGGCGCATACGACTAAAGTCACTTTGTCTTTTGAATTTTCGGTGATTTCGGCATAAGCTCTGTTGATCGCTCACCCTGACGGTGCCAGGGTTGCGCCTCCGAAACGTTCAAAATCCTTGGTGCTTTTCGCCACCTGCACCATTTTCGTTCCCCTTAAATGCCGAATTTAAGATTACTAAACTTCCACTTGGCCGTTTGTCTGGTATCAAAGTGAAAGATTGGCGCAAATATTGCGCGAAAATGCAAGATTCGAGCGAGCAAGTGCAAGGAAGCACTTGCAAATTCCGAAGCGCTGCGGAGGAATTTGGAGCATTTTTCACGGCGAACGCAGCGAGCTTCGTGAAAAATACAGATTACTAACCCCTAATGCGTTTTACCTATAGTGATTTGCATCCGCGAATAAATAGCGTTTTCCAAAAGCCGCTATATCGCTCATGACTTCTGAAAAACGCTATAGCTAATCCGTAGTCCGTATAGTATACCGCCAGGTATGCGCTATATGAATATTTTTCGCATCATCGTTATTGCCACCTTTATTACTGCATGCGGCGGAGGTAGTGGAGGTGGGTCTAGCGATTCGAATTATGCAGGAGATATCGTTCTTGACCTGGAGCGCGACCACATTGACTCAGGTGATATCAATCGGGTCTCTCTAGAGGTGGTCAACATTAATCCGAAGGGATCGCTGCTTAAAATTCGCCTATCAAAGTCACTCCTTTACGTCAAAGGCAGCGCAATACTCTTTCCAAATCGTGATGAGCAACGGCCAACTATTCCCGACGATCGTGTGGCTACTGATGAAGAGCGCTTTCTAATCTTTTTTCTCTACCCTGAAGATGCTCTCGGAGGAGACTTTATATCCTTATCATTTAACGTAAAGGGCATAACTGGGGATAAGCGTGGTTTTATTGAGGTTGACCTAGACAACAACGATCCGAGCATCCCCGATGCTCAAGAGTTCGACCCTAACGCGCCAAGATTTACGGCGAAACAGCGCAGGAGTATTTACATCGATTCAGATACATCAGAGCCAACACCGACCCCAGCTCCCTCTGGGACCGAAACCGCAACTACAGCAGGTTGATCAATCTAAGAGATAAGATAATGGTGGGCGCTGCAGGGATCGAACCTACGACATTCAGCTTGTAAGGCTGACGCTCTACCAACTGAGCTAAGCGCCCGCAAGTTTCTTTAGCAACACACAGCTTCGCGGGGAGCTGAATGTCGTTTCGGTCTCAATGCTCGCTAGCTCGCATTTAGCCTTTGTTTGAGCCTTTGTT
>CAZZLV010000209.1:0-4760 GCA_964655155.1 uncultured Bdellovibrionales bacterium | reverse complement strand
AGCCCGAATATTGCACGAAAGTGCAAGAGTCGGGCGAGCAAGTACAAGGAGGCACTGAGGAAAAAGGCCAAGGATGGCCTTTTTCCGAGCATTTTTCACGGCGAGCGTAGCGAGCTTCGTGAAAAATACGGACTAGGTTTAAACCTAAAAACTGTATTTGATGGTCTGAAAACGCCGCATCTGACTAAATAACGGCTGATCGCGGAATCGAGTGGGTGCCAAATGACTGCCGGCGTGGCATAATCCACTGTTTTCAGTGATGAGTCACGTCTTTCCGCCTGAACGTACCAGATCTAGCAACTTTCTGCCCCGGCGATCTGTATCTAGTAGTAGTCTACTCGCGAAGGCATGTCTGCACACAGGCAGCGGTGCTGACCACAATCAACTTCAATCTCAACTGAGAGAATTACGCTGAGCACTAAGAAAAGCTTTAGTCAGAGCAGTGTTGCCCAAACTCCTGCTATCTCCTATAGTTCCAGGGGTATACCGGAGACTATTTATGAACTTTTCTCAGATTCAGGAACTACTCGGCGACCAAGCTCAAAGCCTTCTTGCTCATAGCTGTAAAGGCATCCCTGCTGGAACGCTATCGCTACCGGGCCCAGACTTTGTAGATCGAATCTGGGCGCAGAGTGATCGTAGTGTTCAGGTGTTGCGCTCTCTGCAAGCATTATATGATACTGGTAGGCTGCGCGGAACTGGGTATCTCTCTATTCTTCCGGTTGATCAGGGGATAGAGCACTCCGCTGGTGCATCTTTTGCCAAGAATCCACAATACTTTGATCCAGAGAATATAATACGTCTGGCGATCGAAGGCGGTTGTAATGCTGTCGCAACTACTTTTGGTGGCCTAGGTCTAATGGCGCGCAAGTATGCACACAAGATCCCATTTATTCTCAAAATCAATCACAACGAACTGCTTACCTATCCGAACAAGAGTGACCAGGTGATGTTTGCACAGGTCCGAGATGCCTGGAATCAGGGGTGTGTTGCTTTGGGCGCTACCATATACTTTGGCTCTCCCGAGTCAGGTAGGCAGATCGTAGAGGTATCTAAAGCATTTTCTGAAGCTCATTCGCTCGGAATGGCAACGATCCTCTGGTGTTATCTTCGGAACAGCTCCTTTAAGGTTGATGGCGTCAACCATGAGGTGTCGGCGGACTTAACTGGTCAGGGTAACCACCTCGGAGCGACTATAGAGGCTGATATCGTTAAACAGAAACTACCCGAGTGTAACGGTGGCTACAAGGCGCTAAACACGGGCTCATCATCTTATGGAAAGCTGGATGAGCGCATGTACAAGGAGCTCACAACCGATCATGTGATTGATCTAACGCGCTATCAGGTGGCCAATGGCTATATGGGTCGTGTTGGATTAATTAATTCAGGTGGTGGCTCTGGATCAAACGACCTTCAGGATGCAGTTAAGACGGCAGTGATTAACAAGCGAGCAGGAGGTATGGGGCTTATCTCAGGGCGCAAAGCATTCCAAAAGCCGATGAAAGATGGCGTAGCTATTCTTAATGCTATTCAGGACGTGTACCTCTGCAAAGAGGTCACCGTTGCGTAGTCTCAGCCCGGCGATCTGCCATCACAAAACGACGAGGGCCTAATGAAAAAGCAGCACGTTGTAGTGCTTTCAGGGGCTGGCATCAGTGCAGAGAGTGGTCTAGGAACCTTTCGTGGTAGTGGTGGCCTCTGGGAAGGTGTAGCAGTTAAGGATGTAGCTACTCCAGAGGCGTGGGATCGTGATCCAGGGAAGGTTTTGCGTTTCTACAATCAACGACGGCGGGATGTAAGACAGGCAGAGCCGAATGAAGCGCACTACGCTCTGCAGCAGTTAGAGGATATCTTCACCGTAACTATTATTACTCAAAACATAGACGATCTGCACGAGCGTGCTGGGAGCTCTAATGTGTTGCACCTGCACGGCGAGATTATGCAGTCACGCAGCACCAAAGATGAGAGACTGCTTTACTCCTGTAAGGGCGATATCAACATAGGCGACCGATGTGAGCTGGGCGCCCAGCTACGGCCGCATGTCGTATGGTTTGGCGAGGCCGTGCCGATGATGGAGGGCGCAATCAGGGTTGCAAAGATAGCTGATTTCCTCATCGTCGTTGGCACCTCCCTGGAGGTGTATCCTGCAGCTAGCCTGATTGATTATGTGCCCCATGAGGCCACGAAGTTCGTTATTGATCCCAATCCTAGTGGGCTTGCTGATGAGTCGTTTCAGGTCATCGCCGCTACGGCTACCGATGGAATTCCTAGGGTTGCTATGCAGTTGCGGGCATTAATGGCTTAGCTTTAATCATGCACTAAAGTTTAATGTTTTGGCGAGCAAGAGCATGGATGCACTTGTAAATTCAGGAGCGGATTCATTTTAGGCCTACAGTTTGTTGAGGCACGCTGGTAAACAAACAAATTCAACCTCAAAGGAGCAGTTGCGGTGGACTAAAATTGTGCAGACGGTTAGAAGAAAGATGGATTTTAAACTTTTCCTAAGGTGCCGGCCCTGCGGCGTCAGGGTAAGCGTTCGACAGAGCTCACGCAGAACTCACCGAAAATTCAAACGGCAAAGTGATTTTGGGCAGATGCGCCATTTTCAGACCCGCAACTTTCCGAATTTAGGATAATGTAGGGTGGTCTGATTTTCTGTAATCCGCTAACTAGTTCCTGTTGCTTGAAGGCACACTAAATGCTCAACTGCATCTTTCCTAAGGTGCTGGACACGCAATCAAAACGCTAAGTAGGTTTAATATGCTCTCCTCGCTCCAAGAACTTATTGCGCTGCTTCGTTCCGAACACGAGATAGTGGAGATCTCTGCAAGTATCGATCCTCACCTTGAATTAGCCGAGGTGCATCGCCGTATTATTGATCAGGGTGGGCCAGCGCTGCTTTTTACTAACGTTAAAGGCTCGCGCTATCCGGTAGTAACCAATCTATTCGGCACTACTCGCCGAGTGGATTTAGCTTTTGGGCCGCGCCCGGAAAAGCTAGTTAGCGAGTTGGCGTCTTTTCCGCACACAATGCTGCCTCCTACCCCATCAAAATTATGGTCGCATCGCGCGACGCTCTTTGAGCTAACCAAGGTTGGACTACGTCGTCGAGGAGTATCGTCGGAGTTACTCTATGACCACCCTGCGCGGCTTGCAGAGCTACCACTGCTAACAACTTGGCCACTCGATGGGGGGCCGTTTATTACTTTACCACTTGTATATACTGAGCATCCTACAACTGGGGTGCACAATTTAGGTATGTACCGCATCCAGCGTTATGACGATGCAACAACCGGATTGCACTGTCAGATCGGTAAAGGCGGCGGATTTCACCTCCTGGCAGCCAAGGAGCGTGGTCTCAAGTTACCTGTGCAGATCTCTGTTGGTGGCCCGCCCGCACTGATTCTAGCGGCTATAGCACCCCTTCCTGAGCAGGTTCCGGAGCTTATATTTGCCTCGTTTGTGATGGGAGGAAGGCTGCGGCTTGTAGAAAATCCATATGGGCCATTACCGCTGATTGAGAGTGCTGAGTTCACCTTAATCGGTGAAGTAGACCCACATGAGATGCGTCCGGAAGGGCCTTTTGGTGATCACTATGGCTACTATTCGCTGCAGCACGATTATCCGGTGTTTCGGTGCCGAGCAGTAGCACGGCGGCCGCAGGCGATCTACTCGGCAACCGTAGTTGGCAAACCGCGTCAGGAGGATTTTTTTATCGGCGAGTACCTCCAGAAGCTCTTGTCTCCGCTATTTCCAGTTGTAATGCCGCAGGTTCGTGATCTCTGGTCGTATGGCGAGACCGGATTTCATTCACTTGCTGCTGCAGTAGTGCAGGAGCGGTATGCGCGTGAAAGTCTTCAATCAGCGTTTAGGATACTAGGTGAGGGACAGCTAGCGCTTACAAAGTTCTTGCTGTTAACTGATACGCCGATGGATCTGAAGCAGTTTTCTAAAGTGCTCGAACATATCCTAGCACGCGCTGATCTACGAACAGATCTATACGTCTTCTCAAATACATCCATGGATACCCTTGACTACGCCGGCCCAAAGATTAATCACGGCAGTAAGGGGCTATTACTTGGGTGCGGAGCTGCAAAGCGTCATCTGCCAAGAGAATTCACAGGAGAGCTGCCATTAGGGATAGAGAAGATCTCAGTTTTTTGTGCCGGTTGCTTAGTTGTTTCGGGTACTGGGTTTGAGCGCGATCGTGATTTGCCACTCAGAGTTGCTCGCCACACGCCATTTGCTCAGTGGCCTCTTATAGTGCTCTGTGATGACGCCTGCCGAGCTGCTGCGAGTGATAGCACATTTCTCTGGACGACTTTTACCCGATTTGAGCCAGCGGCCGATTTATATGCTCAGCAAGTAGATCTCCAGCGCCATCATCTCTGTTACACGGGGCCAGTGGTTATCGATGCACGTATGAAGCCGTGGTACCCGGCTGAGGTGGAGTGTGATCCAGATACTAGTGAACTTGTTAGTAAGCGATGGCGTGAGTACTTTTAGACTGATTACTAATCTGGCTCATCGCGGAATCGAGTGGGTGCCGATGGCTGCTGATGGGTCATAACCCATTGTTTTGAGTGATAAATCACGTATTTCCGCGTGAACGTGCTCGTGCACGTAAACGTGAACGTACCCGATCTAGCAACTTTCTGCCCCGGCGATCGATATCTAGTGGTATACTTGATTATGAAAAATTAGGTGTCTCCCGCATAGCTCTGGAGTTCGTCGTCACTACTGTTGAGATTCGAGACCGG
>CAZZLV010000208.1:0-4770 GCA_964655155.1 uncultured Bdellovibrionales bacterium | reverse complement strand
ACGACGGAGCTAAATCTCCAGTCTGCGGGTCGTTTGACGAGGCCTGCTCGAAGGGGATTTTCATCGATGTATGTTCTTACGGTAACTGCTCAGCTGTTTTTTAGCCGTTATTCATGCTTACTCGGTAAAAACGGCCATTTCGTCGTCTATTCTTTCTTGTCATCCCCTGATCGGGGATGGCGTATTTTTGCTGAGCAGCTAATGTTTCCACCGCGCTTTGCTCCGCTAAGCCGCCCCTTAACAGGGGCTAACGCTACTGTTGCTGTATTTGCTGAGTAGTTACTTCTTACGAAACCTTCCGCTCTATGCCCAAAAAATGCGTTAACATCTCCCGAATGACTGCGTCTGCAACTTTTGTCTTATCACCGTGTGATAATCCAATGCCGGTAGACTTTAGAAGCGGAGCTATCGCTTCACACGATATCGAGGCTTTCACGCTCAGGGTATTAGGCTTTACGCCGACTTGAGCTATAGCACTCACCAGCGCGTCTGCTAGTAACTCAACGAGCGACTGGCCAAATCTTCCCATCTGGTGTGATAGAACGTAGCGGCTGTGTCGATCAACGAGCAGTAAGATTACTGGCACATAGGTTGGGAACTCACCGTCACTCTGGATGTAGCCCTCCATATAGTGCCAACTCACCTCCCACGTATCTTTGCTGCGAGATGCGGAGGTAAGCGCCTTTAGCAGTCTAACTTGATCGACCCGCTCAGTCGCTCCCAGTGGATGCGCTGCACACTCTGTAATATCGACGCGATCAACCCATGTGGTGAGGTGCGGACAGGCAATGGTAGCAACTAAGTTCATCCGCGCTGGGGCATTCTTCCACGGACTTTCCCCAGCCTTAATCTCATCATGGATATGCAGGCTCGCCTCAATGGCGACCATCAACTCAAGTAGGCGTCCCTCTACAGGGATGTTCGGCATAACCCCGGCGCGAAACCGTAGCACTTCAGGCACAAGCTTCCTTGGGCCGATCGGCTCTGTACCAAACGCCCGGTGAAGGCACCGTGTCACCTCATGCACCTCGTGAATCGGCAAAAATTCAACGGCCACCGAGGAGAATGAACGCTCCGCTTGCAGGTGGGCGAGTAGGCTACCGCCCTCGTCACGAGTCACCGACTCCAATTCATCCTCACTATCGAACAGATGTATTCCGAACGATTCTCCTAGTGCGCCCATGGTGCTTATCACAGGCGATTGCTTTCGTACGAACCGCTTACCAAGTGGCTCTAAGCTCACGAAGAATGGCTCTTGATTCCCCACCGTTTCCCAGACTCGAGAGTTATACCACTGCTCGGCCAGTGCAAAGAACTGCGCCCACAACGTGGGATTCTTGACCACATTAAGGCTCCGCGACTGGTAAGGGGTTGAGAAGATAAACGACGCAACTGTCTTGCGAATATCGTCCAACGGCGGTGGCTCTTTACTCAGGTGTAGCGGAGCAGCCGGAGATTCACTCCGTGTAGGTGGTGAAGAGTTATGCTGACCGAACAAAGCAAACAAAGCTGCAGCGGACTCAGCCCACGCTTGATAACCATACTCTAAATACAACAGCGCTTCGTACCTTGACCCCATGTAAATGCGTTTTGGTCTTTTCGGCAATACTGCGGGGATCCTCTTTTGTCCCCTCAAAAATTCAACCAAATAGGGATTGCGCTCCTCCAGTGCCCCTACGATCGCCCTGCATACTACCTCATCCTTCTCCACAGCTAGATCGAGCAATGCTTGGTTAGCGAAGTCCCCAAGAGGAAAAGGCGGGTCGGTGTGCCGGGCTGCAGCAGCCTCACGGGCTTGGTTAACCTGGCCAAGAGCCATATGCGCTGCAACGAGCCTCCACCGCAACGATGGGCCCCGAGAGGGCGTTACTTCAAGCGCGTTCTGAAGCATCTCAATGACACCCTTCCAGTCACCAAACGGCGCCAGAAACTCAGCACACTGCTCACACGATGTTACAAAGGACTCATCGGCTGCTCGTGCTGCTTTATCGAGACGTCTAATGCGCTCAGCGAGATCATCTACCTTTTTTTTATTAGATCGATCGAGCGATGCCCGGTGCAGCCACCCTCGCAAGCTATCTGGGTCACGCTCAAGGATAAAATCACTCAGTATCCGACAGTGCCGAACATCTGGAAGATGCGTGATGGCGTGAGAGAGCGCCTGTAGTAGTTCTTTTTCTTTTATGTTCGTCATAGCCCTCCGATCAGACGGATTGAACCAAACGCAGCATCACAACGACAACCGCCAGGATTATAAGGTAAAGTCCTTGCCAGTTCTACTGACAAGAGTCTTTGCGCATCGCTATGGTGATTTGCAAAAGTCCGTTACTTTTTGCATTAGTCAGGGGAACGCAAAAATCGTAGCTCTACTTCTAATTTTGCGTTATAATTAGAATCTATGATTCGCAAAGACCAGATCCATAGACTTTTAGATATAGCTAACTTACTAAATAGAAAGAGTTTTTTTCTTTTTGGTTGTAGGGGTACCGGTAAAACATCCCTTATAAGGACTACACTCCCGAAACTCCCCCGGTACGACCTGCTATCAGCCACCACCTTTGCTGCGCTATCTCGTCGACCGCAGCTCATCGGCGAAGAAAACCTCGATCCAACGATTCCGGTGGTGATAGACGAGATCCAGAAGCTGCCGCAGCTGCTTGATGAAGTTCACCGTCTGATAGAGGAGCGCGGCATGCGTTTTCTTCTAACAGGCAGCAGCGCTCGCAAGCTTAAGAGAGGTGGTGCAAACCTCTTAGCAGGTCGCGCCTGGGAGGCTAGGCTATTTCCTCTCGTGTCAGCGGAGTTAGAGGATTTTGACCTCAATCGCTACCTCGCTCGAGGCGGATTGCCCGCAGTGTGGCTCTCTGACGAACCGTGGGAGGAGTTACGCGCATATGTGGGAACGTACCTTAAAGAAGAAGTCATGGCCGAAGCCCTTGTGCGCCGGATCGATACGTTTAGTGCATTCCTGGAGCTGTGCGCTCTACGCTGCACTGAAGAGGTAAACTACGAGGCGTTTGGTAGCGACCTCGGCGTGAACGGAAAAACTGTGCGTAACTTTTTTGAGGTGCTAGAAGACACTCTGATAGGCTTTCTGCTACAGCCCTATCGAAAAACCAAACTCCGCAAAGCTACATCCCGGGCGAAGTTCTATCTCTTCGATCTGGGAGTAACGAACTCTCTCGCCGGAAGACGAGAGGTTCCCGTTGGCACTGAAACCTTTGGTAAAGCGTTTGAGCACTTTATCGCTCTGGAGCTTCGCGCTTATTTAAGCTACCGCCGCTCCGATCTTACGCTAGGCTTTTGGCGAAGTGATCGCGGATATGAGGTGGACTTTACTGTTGGATCTCAGGTAGCGATTGAGGTCAAGGCAAGCGACCTTGTTCAAGAGCGACAGCTATCGGGGCTGCGTGCCCTGCAGGAGGAGGGGATATTCTCTACATGCTGCGTTGTGTCGCGAGATAAAACCGTACGAGTACTTGACGGTGTGACGATCTATCCGTGGCGTATATTTCTCGACAAGTTGTGGAGTGATGAGATCATTCAGCCAGGGTAATCACCGAATGCAGCAGCATGCCGATTTTGAGAGCACGTAAAAGTTGGCAACAGGGCGGAGCTGGAAGCTTCTAGCTTCGCCTGGTAGTTCGGTATGTCGACGGGCTCCGGCTTTTTGGCGGAGCTGGAAGCTCCGCGGTCCGGCTTGTAGAAGGACCATACTAGCGATCGTTTAAACTTGGTGAAGAATCCTCTATCCTCCTCGGTCACTTTGGATATACGACGGAGCTAAATCTCCAATCCTCAGGTCGTTTGACGAGGCCTGCTCGAAGGGGATTTTCATCGATGTATGTTATGATTCTGCTCAGATGAGCTGAATCACGCATGTAACGGTCAAAGAACTCGGGGAACCAAAATCGACCGGAGCTACCAAGGAGGCTATTCGCTTGCTTTCCCGTACGGGCCTTGAAGAATCGAATCACTGATGCTAGCGAGATGTCACTACGAATCTTTAGCAACATATGGATATGGTTTGGCATTATAACCCAGCGTGTAAGTTCATGGCCGTCTGTTGTTAGTCTATCAAGGGCTTGGATAATTATCTGGGCGACTGCATCATTGGCTAACACGCATGAGCCGTAACCTGCATCGAGGAGCGTTTCAATTCGTTTGCGGCGCTCGTACCCTATTACTTGAGGGTCAACACCGCTGGCTTCTAGCGTCGCCAATTCGGCTTTCAGTTGCTGTTGAACGTGGTGTGGTACTGAATCTGCCAGGCGAATGGTGATGAATTGGGTTACACCGGCAGCATCGTAGTGTGGGATATATCCACGACTAGACCATCCACTATTTGTCTTAAATGATTTCTTTGCCTTTTGGCGGATTCGTTCCGTATCCATACTTTGTATATATCGGAAAATTGTCGGTTAAAGTTGCTTGGGGTCGGACCGCGAAGCTTCTAGCTTCGCCTGAATGCTGGGTATGTCGATGGGGCTTGGCTTTTTGGCGGAGCTGGAAGCTCCGCGGTCCGGGGGCATTTCCAGCTTGGCGAAGCCATGTCGAAATCGCTTAAATGTCTGTAGGGGTCCAGGGGGCGCTCGTGATATTGGAAGTATGGAGGACGCTGGCTGCGCCCCCTGGCCGTCATTCGCATCTTGGCCTTGACCAAGTGCGAATAGGCTGAATGACTGCCCACGCCTTGAATCGAACAAGGGACCTCAGAATTATGAGAAAGGCGAAAGCGGTCCTAAAATCAGCATATTATGCGTGATTCCA
>CAZZLV010000207.1:0-4789 GCA_964655155.1 uncultured Bdellovibrionales bacterium | reverse complement strand
TAGCGTTTTCCAAAAGCCGCTATATCGCTACGGACTTTTGAAAAACGCTATAAAAGGCTGCTCACACAGGATAAATCTTTCCAGGATTCATAATGCCTTTGGGATCAAATACCGACTTGATACCGCGCATGATCTCTAGTTCTCCAGCAGACCTGGTAAAGTGTAGAAAGTCGCGTTTGAGTAAGCCAACGCCGTGTTCTGCTGATATACTACCCCGGTAGCGCTTTACGGTTGTAAATACTATAGTATCGGCAGAGTGACACTCACTCCAAAACTGCTCGTCACTCAATTCTGCTGGCTTTAATACGTTTACATGGAGGTTTCCATCGCCGACGTGGCCAAATACGGCTACCCGATAGCTAGGGTATGCCTCTCGAATTGAAGCGTGCAAGTCTCTTAAGAATGAGGGGATCTCCTGAACTGGAACGGAGATATCGTTTTTGTGTATCGTGTAGTGTTGGCTTAGAGTTTCACTGATGTAATCTCTTAGATTCATAAGCTCTTGCGCTTGAGCAGAGGATTCACTGACCACGACATCCTGGATCAATCCTTTTTCGTAGGCTTCTGCAAACGCATTGGTGAGATTTTCGTAATCACCGCTTGATTGAATCTCACTCTCAACAAGCACATATGCTTGGTATGACTGGGAGAGGGGATCTCTGAGACCCCGGTGTCTAATAACCTCCAAATAAGGGAGGCGCTCCATAAACTCAAATGCAGAAAGGTTCGGTAGCGCATCTCTACAGTACGTGAGCAGGGCCAGAATCGAGTCGCAGTCAGCAACTCCACACAGAATGCGAGCAACATCACGTGGCGGAGAAGCTAGCCGCACAATAGCTTCGGTTATGATCCCTAGTGTGCCTTCGGAGCCGATAAATAGATTTTTTAGATCATACCCTGAATTGTTTTTGTGGAGCGCGCCGTTTAGCTCTAGAATCTCTCCAGTTCCGGTAACGACTGTTAGTCCGAGGATCGACTCACGTATGTTGCCGTACTTGATGACGCGAATACCTCCAGCATTGGTGGCTATATTTCCACCAATTTGGGCCGATCCACGGCTAGCGAAATCCACTGGAAAGTAGAGGTTCGCATTTGCGGCTGCCAGTTGTAGCTGCTCGAGCACTACGCCCGCTTGGCAACGCGCGATGCGAGCAATTCTATTAATTTCGACGATATGGCGCATGCGTTCCATGCATATAACAACCTCGCCGTTTGTGGCTGTAGCTCCACCACTTAGTCCTGTGCGACCACCAGATGGAACGATTGCAATACAGTGCTGGTGGCACAGTGTCACGAGAGCTTGAACCTCCTCAGTCGTCTCAGGAAGTAGGATCAGGGCTGGATTGGGTGTAAAATCTTTAATCCAATCTCTTCCGTAAAATTGCCTAGAGGGGCCATCATCCAAAATCCTCTCAGGTTGTAGTATGGTCGAGAATATGGGTCGTAAGTCTTCGGTGTTACTCATAATAGTTAGTGATATTAATCGATAATTCAGAAGAATACGAGATTTCACAGTAAGTAACAGAATTTCTTAGTGGAATGGCGACTTTTGGAGAACAAGCTATTTTCTGAAGCAAAAAGACCTGGCCTAAGGAATAGAGACTAGTAATATGGGATGGCTCGTCGCAACGTTCCCGATTTGCTAGTAGAGGAGCTTTTAGTCGTGAGATTCCTTGCCAATATCTCCAGCTATTTCATTAACTACAGTGCATGGATCCGTAAATGGCATGGTCTGCCGGTGCCGGCGTGGATTAGGGCCGCAGATCTCTACCAGCAGGGCGAGTATGAGAAGGCTGCGGAATGCTACCTCAAAGGCTTGCGTGCACGTCCCGGCAATCGTGCCAGGGTAAATGCGCTTCTTGATCTCTCACATTGTCTCTTCCGATTACGTCGTTTTGACGAAGCTGAGGTGTTTCTGCGGCAAGTGATAGCATCTTTTCCACAGGTACGAGAGGGGTATATTAGGCTAGCACGATTACAGTTGTGGCTCGGGTATGCGATTGAGGCGGTGTGGACTATGCGCGTGTGTCTCCAGCGGCTGCCTGTGGATCCAGAGCTTGCTACTCTATTTGTGACTGCGGTAGTTGAATCTGGCGCAGATGCCGCTGCTGTTCAAGAAGCTCAGGCCCTGCTCGATGGGGTGCACTGTGATGTTGGCGGCTTTCCTAGACTCGAGGTTGCGCGAGCACGTCTGGCTTTAGCGGTCTCGCAGTGCTCACAATCGCGCGAAGAGATCGCTAAGCTTGCCTCGCTTGATCGTGGGCCATTCGATGCTGTGGTAGCATTCGCTGATGTATTGCTCTCTGAGGGAAAGTTGGCTTATGCGCGACACCATCTGCACCGGGCGCTCACTACAGCTCCTGAGCACCCAAAGGTTCTTCGATTACTGGCGCTTTCATACCTCTATGAGGGGCCGTTTTTTGAGCCGGAGTATGCGGTTCAGCTTGCCATCAAGGCTTGCCAAGTTACTGCATGGCGAGGAATTCACGAGCTATTTGTGTTAGCGCAGGCGTATATCGCACAAGAGGATAAGGCTGCCGCACTTTTAGCTGCAATGCAAGCAAAGGAAGTGGCGGGACGGCTGATAGGCGGGCATCCGGGAGTGGATAAGTTGGAGCGTTTTCTTCAGTCCGCCGCATATCAATCACAGGTATAGGCCGACTGTAGCCCTGGTGTGACGAGCCTAAAGCCTGTACAATCCACAAAAAGTTCAATACAGAGCAGTTGAGGTTTTAGGTATGAGTGGTGGTTGGTTGCATGAGTTAAGTGGTCTTGTAGCTGCTGGCGCGGGAGCAATACCGGGTGACCAGTGTGAAATTCGAGTCCGTTGCGGGGATTCTGCCGCTGGCATAAACCTCGCAACAGGCGGAATATCTACAGGTGTTCGGGCGAACTCGGAGATACTGGGGGATGAATCCTCGCTTACGGCGCTAGTGCGTGGAGAGGTAACTCTTCAAGCTGCGTTTCGCGAGGGGATTGTTACGTTGAGCGGCGATCCCGAGCCGTTTCTTCGTCTGTCGATGATTCTTGATAAGATGCATCGCGCTGAATTAATTCCGTGTTGATATGGCGTTTTTCAAAAGTCATTAGCGATATAACGGCTCTTGGAAAACGCTATTGATTCGCGGACGCGATTAAAAGCAGCAACCTATAGTGATTTACAGCAAAAGCCTTGCCAGTTTTACTGGAGCGGACTTTTGCAAATCACTATAGTATTTTTAATAGGGATTTCTGTGAAATTGGATGATGTCTATCAGGAGTTACTCCTGGATCACTACAAGTCGCCTCGGTGTAAGGGTGTTCTCTTAAATCCTGACCGAGTTGTCGATCTGCACAATCCGCTCTGTGGTGATCAGATATCGCTTAACGTTAAGTTTTCAGGAGATAGTGTTTCTGAAGTAGCCTTTACTGGTCACGGATGCTCGATTAGTCAAGCGACTGCTTCGATCATGTCAGAGCTTATCCGTGGAAAATCCAAGGAACAGGTGAGGGAGCTCTCAGCTTTGTTTCGCAAAATGATAAAGAGCGAGATCGCCGGTGATGCCCTCGAGCCGCTTGGTGATGCTCTTGCACTCGAAGGGGTAAAGAATCACTCAGCGCGCATTAAGTGCGCACTCCTAGCGTGGGATTGCATTGATCGCGCGCTGAGTGACCAGCTTTCAGATAGTCGACGCGATGAACTCGCTCGTTCCTAATCTTTACTTACTTTGCTGCACTACAAACCTAATAGACCCTCAGCGATCGCCATACGTACCAGCTCGACATTGCTTTTTACCTGAAGTTTTTTGAGGATGTTTGAGCGGTGGGTGTCAACGGTTCTGGTGCTTATACACAGAAGTTTGCCGATTTCGCGATTCTTCTTGCCCTCTGCTAGGAGCATGAATATCTCATGCTCGCGCTTTGAAAGGACGTTGTGAGATGTATTGTCCCAATCAGCATCTCCACTGTCCGGGTTCGATTTGAGTCGCGCAGAAGGGGTAAGGTAGGTATCTCCCTTCGATATGGCATCGATCGCTTGCTCCATTTCGTTAAAGTCAGAGTTCTTTGGTACATAGCCCTGAGCACCAGCGCTAAGAGCAGCCTGAAGAGCTGCTTTACTTTCACCGTTGAAGAGAATCAGTATCGGAGATTGAATGCCACGTTCCCTTAGCTGATGGATGGCATCCAAGTTTCCGTTTCTAGATAGTGCGCAATCGAGGATTATGACATCTGCATGCCATGTATTGGGATTAGCTATGAGCTCGCTTGTGTCCGCTGACTGACCAACTACTTCGTATTTATTTGTGGCCGAAAAAGCTCTTGCAAAGGCTTGTCTTGTTAGAAGCTGATCCTCTACTAAAAAAAGTTTAACTGCGCTCATAGTGCTCCCTCGATTTTGATCTAATAGGCGTTTCTAGTAAGGGGCCAAGCCCTCCCGTTCGTATAGTTCATACGAATGAGGATAGTTCCTTCCCTTACAAAAGGAGTACGGATTGTTCCTAGAAAAGGTTAAGAATTTGGCGCACAAGATTTTTGGTTATGATCTTAAATTCGGCAGTTGCTAGGCTGAAAATGGCTTATAGGGTGAGTACCGAAAATTCAAAAGACAAAGTGATTTTAGTCATATGTGCCATTTTCAGACCCGCAACTGCCGAATTTAGGTTTATAGCGTTTTCCAAAAGTTCGTAGCGATATAACGGATCTTGGAAAACGCTATTGATTCGCGGACGCGAATCAAAACAACAACCTATAGTGATTTATCCTAAATTCGGCAGTTAAGGAGAACGAAAATGGTGCAGGTGGCTAAAAG
>CAZZLV010000206.1:0-4806 GCA_964655155.1 uncultured Bdellovibrionales bacterium | reverse complement strand
GTTCACGTCCGGAAACGCCAATTCTACCCACTCGATTCCACGAAGAGCCCCTAAAATTAATCGCCGAGAAAATACGCGAGCAAACGCCCCATTCAACTTAAATTCGGCAGTTAAGGAGTATTAAAATGGTGCAGATGGCTAAGAGCACAGAGTATTTTGAACTTTTCTTAAGGCTTTAACCCTGGCACCGTCAGGGTGAGCACCGAAAATTCAAAATACAAAGTGAATTTGGGCAGATGCGCCATTTTCAGACCCGCAACTGCCGAATTTGGGTTCAACCCTGGCACTGTCAGGGTGAGCACTCAAAAATTCAAAAGCCTTGCCAGTTTTACTGGCACAGACTTTTGCAGATCACTATAGCAACTGGGATATCTTTGTTCGGCGCTCTTAGTCGCAATTTTTGCGCCTACCCCTTTATAACACTCTCGTAACAATTAACTCCTACCAGTAGAAAAGCCGTACAGAGGACTACTATCACCCCGGGCCAAATACTTGAGGTCTGTATCGCTGCGCCATCTGGTGAATAGTTTGTAGCCCCATACAGCATACACTCGGTTGTAATCTCTACTCCAGCAAAAAAGAGCGGAAAGAGCAGCGGCAGAGTGAGTAGTGGCATCAACACTCCGCGTAGCGTTGAGGTACTAGCAACCCCGGAAACGAGAACTACCAGCGCCGCTAGCGTCAGTGCCGCACCGAAACCAAGGCTTATAAGGCTCGCAAAAACAGAGAATATATGCTGATCTAGCACAACTCCGGTTACTATTAGCAATATAATCCAGGTGATAAAAAACAGCACTGTAGTCACTGCTACCTTGGCTAGATAGATCTGTGCTCCTGTCACTCCAGCTAGCAATTGCCCCTCAAAACCACGCCCATCTAGCTCAGCTTCGCTTGCTCGCGCACTCGATGTGGTAGTTGTGATCAGAAAAACGATCCAAACAAGCATCGGGTAGATCTTTTTAGTTGTGCTTGCATCGAGCATAGCCGAGCTTACTCCCACCCCGATCAGAGCACTTATTACGATCGTCGTGCACAGAAGCAATGTAGCATACTCCTTGCCACGCAGCTCGACTGCAAGCTCCTTCTGTATCAGTACTTGTAAGATCTCAAACCAACGTCGCATGAGACGCTCCTATACCTGCCTAGCGATTACTCTCTCTGTACTGCTCAACTACAGAATCGATCGATCTAATCGTCGAATTAGATCCAGAATCTGCTATAATCATCCCTCGATTCATAACAACTATACGGGTAGCAAGCGCTTGCAGCCGCGCCAGATCATGCGTGGCAATTATCGCTGTACCTCCTGCCGCAACTCGCTCACGCACTAGCGCACAGAGCACTGCACTAGCCTCATCATCTAAATTGCTTGATGGTTCATCGAGCAGCAACAGTTCTGGACTTCCGATCAGGGCACGAGCTAGTGATGTCTTACTCTGTGCGCCACGCGATATCTCCGATACTGGTTTGTGCCGCAGATCTTGCAGACGCAAGCGCTGCATGATCTCTGACAACTCGGGGCTGCTAACCCGAGCAATTCTCGCATACATCGATAAATTTTCAGCAACCGAGAGCCGAGAGTATAGACAGCTGTAGTGCCCAGCAAAGCCTAGCCGCACCCCTTTAGCAACCTTAACCATGCCTGAATCAGGGGGCGTTAGCCCTGCCAGCAGTCGCAGGAGCGTACTCTTGCCGGCGCCGTTTGCACCGAGCAGAAGAACTATCTCGCCAAAGCTACATGAGATAGATACCCTTTGTATAATGTTGTTACCACCAAAGCGCTTACGGACTCCTTGCGCCTCAACTACGGTCTCTGAGTGTACACGATCATTTAGGCATGCACTCGCCGCTGTAGTGTTACTCATAGCCTGAAAGTTCACTTATGATTTGTCCAACTTCACCTGAAAGCTCGGCGTACGATCGCTCATAATCATCCTTGCTAACTTTGCCCATGGCGAAGTCTAGCTCCAAATCCTTTAAGGCTCGCAGAGCGCGCTCCTTGGCATCAACCAACCTTACTGCGCTTTCGCTTGATACTCCTCCCCCCTTTGTCGCGTCTAAACCATACTCATAGAGCGGAGCAATAAAATAGAGCCCAAGGAGAACCGAGAGGGCCAGCGATAAAACTATCCACACTACCATAATTTCTACACCACCTGAGCTGATTTGATATTTTGTACCGGCACGCTTTTAGTAGCGCCCTTGGCCATCGGCACCGCAACCACTACTCCTCCGATCACCATGATGATAGCCCCATACCACAACCAAACCTGTAAAGGGTTGATAAATACCTTCATTGAGGCCCTCTTTCCCGAATCGTCGATACCAGCCAAAATAAGGTAAAGATCTTCGCGCTGCCCCATCCTTAAGGCCACTTCGGTAGTTGTTTCCTTATTCTTCTTGTAAAAACGTAGCTCGGGAGCGAGCTCTGTGAGAATAGAGTCATCGATCAGTAAACGGGCGTTCACGTGCGCCTGAATGGCGCTGTAATTGGGGCGATCCTCCTCATGAAACTCAGTCAGCTCTAGTGAGAAACGACCTACGGCGAAACGCTCGCCAGGAGCTAAAGTAAACTCACGCTCTACCTTGTGAGCCATAGAAGCAGTGATCGCTACCGTCATCATCGCCACCCCAAAGTGAATGATGTGTGCGCCATATTTTATACGGTGGCGCCGAAATAGCTGCAACAGCATCGTAGGCGCGTACTTACAGCAACCCACTGCTAGCGGCTGTGATGCTGGGTTCGTTAATGCCGGGCTCTGCGATTTCAAACCTCGATTCACCTCTCCAAGGATCGTCATCACCACAAAAAACGATATCGCGTACGCCAGCACCGGATATGTATCGGTAATTCCTGCCGCCACAAGAGCGCTGGCTACAACGAATGCTCCTGCAAAGGGAATTAAAAATGTGCTCATTAACTGGGCTATCGAGGAGCGCCTCCAGGCGATAGTTGGCCCAATACCCATGAGAAACACCAGTGCCAGAAAAAGCGGCACATTAACTGCGTTAAAAAAGGGAATTCCCACAGTTTGCTTTTGTCCGGTAAAAGCCTCTGAGAATACCGGGAACATCATCCCCCACAACACCGCAAAACAGATACTAAGCAACACTAAGTTATTAAGAAGAAAAACCGCCTCGCGCGAGAATAGGCTCTCTATTGAGCGATCTGGCTTTAGGTCAACACGTCGATAGAAGATAAGTGCTGCTGCCACCAACACAACTAGCGCCAAGTAGGTGAGAAATACCCAGCCGATATCTGTTGAGGCAAAGGCATGCACACTCTGCACTATCCCTGAGCGGGTCAGGAACGTTCCAAACACAGTAAGCGCGTAAGTCAGAACGCAAAGAGAGATATTCCAAACCTTTAACATCCCCTTGCGCTCCTGCACCATAACCGAGTGCAACAACGCTGTTGCCGTTAGCCACGGAAGAAACGACGAGTTCTCAACGGGATCCCAGGCCCAAAAGCCTCCCCATCCAAGCTCCAAATACGCCCAGTGACCACCGAGAACGATGCCTGCCGTAAGAAAGATCCAGCCGATCAATGTCCAGCGCCGAGTCAACCTGATCCAATCGTTTGATGTGTGACCCGAGGCGAGAGCCGCCATACAAAATGCATATGGGATCGCCAAACCGGTAAAACCCAAGTACAAGGTCGGAGGGTGGATCGCCATATACTCATTCTGCAGAAGCGGATTGAGCCCATTACCGTCCGGCATCACCATCGGCGCCTTAAGATAACGGAACGGATTGGTAAGGAAGAGTGTTATCGTCGTAAAAAAGAGCGTCGAGGAATTCAAGAAGCAATAGAGCCACGGCAGAAGTGGTCGCGGATAACGCACCGAGCTACGAGCTACAGCAGCACAAAAGAGCGCCACTAAACCACACCACAGTAGCATGGATCCATCCATACCACCCCAGATCGCCGTGATCTTATAGATCCAAGGCATAGCTCGATTTGAGTACTGCCATATATATTGAATCGAATAGTCGTTGGTGACGAATCCGTAGCCCAGACCAACCAGCGAACAAATAAGCGCCAGAGCAACCCCGATCGTCACCCTTCGAAGCATCTCAACACGCGTCTGTAGCCTCCTACTAGAGAGCCCAAACCGCCCAGATCCGATCGCGGCTCCCCCCAATACCCCTACCAGCGCGAGCACCCATCCTATGCACAGCGCAAAATGCCCAAACTCGATCACTATTCCTCCTCGTTTAACAATCCTACTTTGTTGAATCGGGATGCTCTACTGCCGCTCCAGGAAGTGCCGGTTCGTACTTCGATGGGCACTGTGTCTGTAGCTTTGCGGCTACTAGGGTTCCAGCTTTAAAATCGCCATCGATCAACACATCCCTCCCCACCTGAAACATATCGGGCTTAAGGTTACGGTATTCTACCGGCACCGTAGTTGGGCCACCGGATGGGTCACTGACGCGGAAACGGAGCAAAAAATACGGCTCTGTCTGATACTCGATCGGTTCTACCACCTTGCCCCCGACCCTGATTCTCGGCAGGTCTAGTGCGCGCTGGTCGCGCGCATGCGCTCTTGATATTAGCTCCGATGGCATAAGCACCAGAGAGCTCGTCCCGCGAGTCGCCTGGTAAACCAAAACCGTTCCAGCGACGATAAAAAAGAGTACTAAGCTAATGAATATACGACCCATTTAGACTGATCCAGCTACACGCTCCCGAAGCTCACCCATGAAATGGTATACCGGATCGCTAAAATTGGCGAGGGGAGTGACTGAATCTGCGCCGATGATATGCAGCAACAGATAGATAATCGTAAAAACGGCAGTTGC
>CAZZLV010000205.1:0-4846 GCA_964655155.1 uncultured Bdellovibrionales bacterium | reverse complement strand
CAGTTTTACTGGCACGGACTTTTGCAGATTACTATAGCCATTCCCGCCCTCTTCGGCACGCTCACGTTTACGTCTATGTGCACGTTTACGCTCATGTTCACCCCCGAAAACACCATTTTTGCCTACTCGATTCCACAAAGAGCCCATTTATTGCGCGCCCCCTGCCCTATCACCGACATTTGTGCTAGAGTGCTAGGATGATCAGCGCCCAAGGATCTGCTAAGTCAAAAATCATAACCCACCTTAAGAGACTGGCCCCATTTTCAGTTGTTGAGCGAGGTGTAAACTTATCAGTCCAGGGACAAGTAGTTGAATGCAGCTGCGCTGGACATATTATAACGGGGATTGTTAGAGAGGATGAGTCCGTTACTCACTCGGTTACGATCTCAGTCGTTTCAGCCCACGAAGTTGATGCATCGTGCTCGTGCTGCTTGCCCTCCGAGATGCAGGAGCAGTGGTGCCATCATGCCGTGGCGATCCTCTATAGAGCATCTGAGCTCGACTTTTTTGATCCGCGCGGTGGGTTTGGAGAGCGCGAATCGACCTTCCGCATCAACCCCAACTCGCCCGCTGATGTTGCTGCGGCGATCCGCGAGGTAATCAAGATTAAATCAGGCGCAACAGGTAGTGATATCGGCCTGGCACCAAGCAACACACTGAGCACTCCAGCGGTATCGATCCTCCTTGACCTCTCGAGCGACCGGCTCGGTGTGCGTGTCGCTTTCGATGAACAGGAGCAGGAACCAACGATCTTTGAGGGCTTCCGTACCATATCAAGTCGGGCGCTCGACAACATCCTCCTTCAAGTTCTGGAGGACGAGGGATCTTGGGATGAGTCATCTCGTTATTGGTACATCAATTCAAGTCATGGAATAGAGCTGGTTTTGGGTCTGATTGAAGAATACGACTCGGTCCTTTCTGTCGCTAATATTGAACCTATCCAGGTAAGTCACGAATCAATCCACGCCAAGCTGATCATATTATGGAAGGCCGAATCGCTCGAACTATCGATGCGCTGGATAATTCTCAGTGGAGAACAGCGGATCGAGGTGGATCGCAACCAAGAGGTGTTTGGCACAGGGCCTTTCTGGACGATGATCAATAACACCATTTACCGCCTCTCGCCTCAAGCAGCACGTGTATCATCGATCTTCGGCACAACCCATGCAGTGAGCGTTCCCAGGAGCCAGGTAGGAACGATCCTCGAAGCTCTGCACGAACTAACTGGCGCCGAGCAAGATTGGATTAAGGTCATTAATCCGCATGAGCAGCCCTCGGTTGAAATTAAGACACCTACACCGATCTTGCATATTGAGCGCAGAGATGTCGCTGCGGATCATTTTACATCTACCCGGCAGGTGGAATTAATAGCCACAATTGACTTTGAATACCCTCGACCTCCGAGCAGTTCTAATGTGGTATACCTGCGAAACCACGAGTATGAAAACGAGTGCACCTCCATACTCGGAGAGTTAGGCTTCTCAGGCCTCTCAGAGAAACGCCGCTATTGCATTAGCGGAGATGCCGCGCTGGACTTTATCAGCTCTGGCTTTGAAAAGCTCAAGAAACCGTGGAAATTGGTGAATTTTGACGCTATCCGCAAGTCAGTAAAATTCGCTGAGCTAAGCGTTGCGGTTGCTCTCTCAAGCACCTCGAAAAAACGTCGTGACGATGCACTAACCTCGCGCCCGGCTGATCCGATTGACTGGTTTGATTGCCACATCTCAGTTATTCAAAACAATTCAAATCTGCCTCTTTCCTCAGTGTTTAAGAACGCACGTCACGATAGTGACCGATGGACACGACTCGACAGCGGTGCCTATGCCAGAGTTCCAGGAGGAAGTGTTGCTCAACTAAAGTCGATCCTCGGAATGGTTGATCCCAACTGCCGCGTCAGTAACACCATCAAGTCACAGCTCTCGCTGGCCCAAGCGATTAGCCTTAGTCGCGTAAATGATCCAGGCTTCGCCATCTCCCTGGACAAACGGCTCTCTGCTCTCAACTCTAAACTCGGAGCATTCTCGGAAATTCAACCGATAAAGGCCACAAAGGGGTTTTCTGGCAAACTCAGGAATTATCAGGAAGACGGAATTAGTTGGCTCAACTTCCTGCATGAGTTTGAGCTCGGGGGCATACTTGCCGATGAAATGGGACTTGGGAAAACAGTGCAAGCGCTGGCGTTTTTTCAGTCGCTGCGCGATCGCAAGGGTGCCAAGCGGGAGACGCGCAAGCCGGTGTTAATTGTTGCGCCTACATCGGTGATTACCAACTGGAGCTACGAGATACGTAAGTTTACTCCATCGGCAAAGGTACTGATGTTGCATGGCCCCGGACGCAAGGCCAGCTTTGAAACCATTCCTCAGCACGACTTCGTTCTAACATCCTACGCCCTACTACGGCTTGATCGATATGATTTAGAACGTCATGAGTTTCAGTACTTAGTCCTTGATGAGGCCCAAAACATCAAGAATCCTCAAGCTGCAACTACCAAGGCCGCTAAAGCCCTTAGGGCGCGACATCGCCTAGCTCTCACCGGCACACCGACCGAGAATCGGCCGATGGAGTTGTGGTCGATTATGGATTTCCTGATGCCGGGATATCTCGGTTCACACGAATTCTTTAGAACGAATATTGAGAGGCCGATTCTTGAGAGTGGCACACAGGTCGAGGTTGCTCAGTTACTAAACGCGAAGACAAAGCCTTTTATACTACGCAGACTGAAAGCTGACGTAGAGAAGCAGCTGCCACCCAAGATCGAGTCAGTGCTGCACGTGGAGATGACCTCCAGTCAGAAGCACCTCTACACCCAGATCTTGAACGAAGTTAGGCCAAAGGTATTCGACGCAATAAAGAAGAAGGGTATCCAGGGAGCCAGCGTATCGATCTTGGCAGCGCTACTACGGCTGCGGCAGGTGTGCAATCATCCAAATTCGATCGATGCCTTCTCGGAGTTGCCGGGATTTGATTCCGGCAAGTTTAATCTACTTAAAGACATTACCATTGAAGCGCTTGAGTCAGGACGAAAGATCCTCCTCTTTAGCCAATTTCGTGGGATGCTCTCTATTATCCGTACCTGGCTAGATGAGCAGAACACAGAGTACCTCTATCTCGATGGCACCACGCGCAACCGGCAAGAGTTGATCGATCGCTTCTCTCAGGACGATTCGGTGCGGCTTTTCTTAATCAGCCTAAAGGCAGGTGGCTCTGGTTTAAACCTGATGGCTGCCGACACTGTGATTATCTACGACCCGTGGTGGAATCCTGCGGTTGAGAGTCAGGCAGTCGATCGGGCCCATCGTATCGGCCAGAGCAAAACGGTTTCTGTCTATCGCCTGGTGACCGAAGATTCTGTAGAGCAGAAGATTATGGCCCTTAAAGAGAAGAAATCTAAGATCGTCGATGCATTGATTAATGAAAACGGCCTTTCAACGGTCAAGCTAACTAAGGGCGATCTAGAGAGCCTCTTTAGCCCGCTTGCTGAGGGCTCCGAAGCTGGAGACTAGGTTGCTTAGGGAATCTACTAGGGCATCGCAGTTCTCCCGCTATCTACCTAGAAACGTTGCAAGTTTCGAAAAGGATAAAAATGTGCGGGCGGATGAAGTTTAACTTAATTATCTCTGTAACTTCCGCACATTTTTGGCCTCTTAGAGATAGAGAGAACTGCGACGCCCTAGGAATCTACGTGAATCCTTTTCGATACACTTGAGCGTCTTATACATGTGTAACGTGATAAGGGGCAGTAATTGCTAGGGTTAATTGAAAATCCTGAAGCGCCGTTTGATTACCGCAGTTTAATATATACGACACTACAGGCCGTTTTGTTGATGTTCTAACCCTCTCGTCATCGTGCTACGGGCACAAAGTGGGTTGAGTCAGTCTTGAGTCACTGTAACCTCTTGTCGTCGTTACTGAAGTAAGTTAATAGACGATTATTCTAAATTCGGCAGTTAAGGAGAACGAAGATGGTGCAGGTGGCTAAAAGCACCAAGGCTTTTGAACTTTTCTTAAGGCTTGAACCCTGGCACCGTCAGGGTGAGCGCCTAAAATTAAAAAGCCGTGGTGATTTTAGCCAGATGCGCCGCTTTCGGGCCCGCAACTGATCTTTTTTAGGATTATAGATTCAAGAAAACTTGGAGAACCGCTATGGGTAATTCGCGTTATTGTTTGACTAAAGCCGACCTTGCAGACGCTATCTACGCAGCGATCGATATAGATAAGGATAAGGCAGCCACCATAGTAGAGGACTACATTGAGATTATAAAAGAGGCGCTGGATAAGGACGCCAAGGTCATGATATCTGCATTTGGGTGCTACGAGGTTAAGTCCAAGCCAGCCCGCCGCGGCCGTAATCCGCAGACACGTGAGACCATTACTCTGCGAGCACGACGTGTAGTCAAATTTAAGCCGAGTCAACTACTTCGCCGGGCGATAAATGGCGAAGACGTTTCTGATGACGAGATTGATCGGGATTACTAACCCACGCCGTTTGTCATCAGGATACTAATCCCGCTAGAGCTCGATAGCCTTCGGCGAGGTCGCTGCTAAAGGCACGACGTATTTTGAGCACCTGCACCATTTTCAGATCCGCAACTGCCGAATTTAGGCTAACACTCCGTTTTTAGCTTGCAGTAGGCGGCTTTTATATAGTACCATTTTGGTACTATTATCCTACGTTTGGTAGTTAAGAAGAACGAAAATGGTGCAGGTGGCTCAAAGCATACAGGATTTTGAACTTTTCTTAGGGCGTAACCCTGGCACCGTCAGGGTGAGCACTCAAAAATTCACAAGCCGCAGTGATTTTAGCCAGATGCGACGTTTTCGGGCCCGCAACTGACGAATTTAGGTT